>JALQTQ010000254.1 GCA_023263995.1 Akkermansiaceae bacterium
AGTTTGGTCTTTTTTTTTGCCAGTCATTGTGAGGATCCACAACTGTGCGGACCGCGGGCCCTTAACGACGGTCCGGTTAGTTTTCGACTTGGGATCCAGGGAACTCCGGCGATTGCCGAGGAAATTTGCATGGATCGTGACATTCGTTTGGCCCACGCCACGGGAGCGACCTTGCACATTCAGCATGTCAGCTCGGCCATTGGCATGGAAACCATCCGTTGGTGGCGGGATGAACGGGGGGCGAAAGTTTCCGGTGAGGTTTCGCCTCATCATCTGATGTTCGCCGACGAAGACATTGGGGACTACGACACTCACTATAAGATGAACCCGCCCCTCCGGACCCGTGAGGACAATGCCTCGCTGCTGCAGGGGCTCAAGGACGGGGTCTTTCGGATCATTGCCACCGACCACGCTCCGCACACTGACTTTGAAAAGTCGCAGGCCTTCGTCGATGCCCCTAACGGGATCACCGGCCTTGATACTGCGCTGGTTTCGCTCCACGACCGTTTCATCGCGAATGGGGAGTTCGGGTGGGATCTGCTGGTGAAGCGCTACTCGGCCGAGCCGCGTCGGATGATGCAGCTGGAGGTCGCGGTGGTGGCGCAAGGAAAGCCGGTTGATTTGATTGTTTTTGATCCTGTGAAGGAAACGACCTTCACCAAGGAATTCATGAGGTCGAAGAGTTCGAATACCCCGTTTTTGAACAGGACCCTGAAAGGATCGGTTGAGATGGTGGTGTTGGGGGACCAGGTCTTACTGGAGCGGGAGTGAGTCGAGAAAAGAGAGGGCAGGGATAGCCTGAGTCGGGACCTGGTTTTGGGTGATTGAGGCACGGGAAAGCCCGGTGAATTGGAGGCTAGTTCTTCAGAAGGTGCCGTTCAGCTTCCGTCCGGTCCAGAAGAGAGCGAGGAGAGTGATGAGAATGGTGGGGGCAAGCCAGTGGGCCCAGAGCTTGATCGAGTTGACCAAGGGTTGGGGTTCGGGGAGGGCGTTGATCTCGGTGACCAATGACTCGAGTTGCGGCGGGGTGACCAGTCGTCCGCGGGAAACCTTGGCCATCTCCTGAAGCACCTCGAAGCGGGCCGGGCGTCCCGTCTTTTCGATCGAGTCCGTTTGGGAAATGATCTTGGTCCCGATGAAGGCGTCGGGTTCCTCGGGGATGAAGACCTTGAGTTTCCACTCGCCGGGCTGGGAGATTTTGAAGTCGCCAGTGAAGCGGCCCCAGGCATCGCCCGACTTGGCGAGGGCGATTCGGCTCACTTGTCCGTTGGGAGCGGTGAGATCGACCTGCAGGACGCCCTCGGCGAGCGGGGCCCCGTTGGCATCGAAGGCATTGGCGGTCAGGAAAACGGGGTTGCCGGGCTTGGGGCGTTCGGGTGAGTAGAAGAGGCGGATGCGTTCGCCGGCGGCCATGTTTCGCTGGTAGGACATCCAGCGTGCGACCTGTCCCCAGAAGCGGTAGTGGTAGAGGTCTTCGACTCCGCGCCGCCAGCGCCAAGCGGAGTCGATGGCGAGGTAGAGAACTTTTCCGGAACCGGCCCGGGAGGTCACGAGGATGGGGACGCGGCCGGCTGAATTGCGTCGTCCTTCATTGACCGCGAGAATAGTGGAGCCAGCCTTGGCCTTGGTGACCGGAGCCTGCCAGTAGAAGCCGGGGAGGGTCCGCCAGATCATCTGGTTCTGGGCCTCATTGTCGCCCAGCATGGTGAGGAGTGAGCGTTCCCCTTCGCTGGTGAGGCGCATCGAGGTCTCGACCGCTTCGGCATATCCTTCCTTCTTGTCTTCGTCGAGTTCCACCGGAATGAGGTCCCCGAGTTCGGATGCGCCGAGGGTGAATTGGTTTCCTTGCGGTCCTGGAATGAAGACAACTCCGCTGGCTTGGCTTTCGACAAGGCCCTTGATCAGGTTGGCCTGCTCTTTGGTGAGTTGTTTTTCGCCCACGCCGATATCGCCAACAAAGACCACATCGTATTTCTGGAGATCTTCCAGCTTCTCGGGAAATTCCTGAATGTAGTCGGGCCCGTCGCCCTTGCCCAGTTCGGGGTGCAGGAGGAGGCAGTCTACCGTGACCCCGGGGTCGCGCGAGAGGGCATTGCGGATGAAGCGGTATTCCCAGCGCGGGAGGGTTTCGATCACGAGGACTCGGATTGATTCCGGTTTGCCGCTGATGACGAAGTCGCGGCTATTGTTGTCCTCGATCAATTCGCCGTTGGCGACCGGCAGGGTGAGGGTGAGGGTGGAGGCTCCCTCTTTTTCGATACGCCAGAGGATCGAGTCGTAGTGAGTGCTGTTGGCACGGATCGTGATGTCCTTGGTGCGTTCCAGTCCGCTGTCACTTTTCAGACGGACCTGGGTGCGGACGTCGCGTTGCAGGGAGGATTCGATGGTGAAGGGAATCTGAACGTTTTCGCCCACGATGCCGTATGTCGGGGCGTTGACCGAGACCAGCTCAAGGTCGGGGACTCGTTTGTTGCTGCCGATGGCGAGGGTATAGAGCGGGGCTCCCTTGAGGCGGAACTGCTGGGCGGCAGCCACTGGCGAGGTTCCGATATTCCAGTCGCCGTCGCCGAGGAAAATGGCGGCGCGGAGGTTTTGGCCTGACTGCAGGACCTGGTTGAGGGCCTCATTGATGTCGGTGCCGCTCATCGCGAGTTCCACCGTTGAGGCTTCTTCCGGCGGGGCTCCGAAGGACATCTGAGTGATGCGGTTGCGTCCGTCGCTTTCGAAGGGCTTCCAGAATTCCATTTCACGGAGGCGGTTGACCAACTCGTTGCGGGTGAGGATCTTTTCATCGCCCGGGATGTTTTCTGGTTTTTCGACGTCTTCGGTGGTCATCGAGAGGGATTCGTCCCAGATGATGGCGATCTCGGGCTGGAGGTCGGACTGCTCGACGGTGCGCCATTCCGGTCCCAAGAGCATGGTGCAGACGTAGGCCACGCAGAGGAAGCGGAGGGCCTCGAGAGTCCCGGTCCGCTTGGGGCGCGCCGAGCGCCGGATGGCGATGGTTGCCAGGGTCAGCGTGGCGACGAGGACGAGCACCACGAAGACGATCGTCAAGGTGCTTGCCTGGAAGTGAAGGGAACCGAGGTTGAAGGTCGTCACGATGCGCTGGAAATTTTGGAGGACGCGCCGCCGAGAGCCGGTGGTCCGGTTGACCTGGGCTGCAGGCAGAGAAGGGCTTCGGCGATGAGGAAAAGAAGGGCGGCCACCAAGCAGGCGCGCCAAGCCTCGGCAACGAGGTCATCGGACTGCGTGTCGTCGGCAAAGAGGCTGTAGGAGGTGCCTTCGAGAAGTTTATCGAGCGCGTCCTCGTCGAGACGCAGGGGTGAGTTTTCGCTGGCCGGGCGGTTCACGGCAACGGTGCGTTGGCCGAGCCGATACACGCCGGAGCGGTATGGACCGAGGGCCGGGTCGAAGTCTTCCAAGGTGTCGAGTCGTTCGCGCACTTCGTCGTTTCGGGTGCGGGCTTGGTCGCTGCCGGCCTGGGCTCGGAAACCGGCGTGGAGCCGGTCGCTCCCTTTTTCCACCAATCGTTGGATGGCCACCAGGTGAAGGGCGACAAACTCAAGATTCGACCAGCGGTCGTTGGGTAGGGTGCCGATGAAGATGATGGATCCCAGTCCTTCCAACTGGCGATAGAGGAGGGGAGAACGATCATCCCACTCGGCGAGGGGAAAGCCTTCACCCTCGATGAGGCAGCGTCGGATGGCCCGAATCTGGTCGACCGGCATTTGGGAATCATCGACGCCATTGCGCCATGGGCCATCGTCCTTGATCCACGAGCCATTGATGAAGAACTTGTCGGTCGGGGCGTCCTGCACCGTGCCCCAAGAGGTGCCAAAGAGCACGGTGTCGCCGGGGTCCTCGGGTGGGAAAAAGAGGGCGGAGCCACCGGATTCGACAAACTCCTTCAGCTGGGCTGCCACGGCGCCCACGGGCAGTGGGGCTTGCCAGATGATGAGGGAGGCGGTGGCCCAGTCGATGCGGGTGGTCTGGGTGGGAGCGATGATTTCCGCACTGTAGCGGTCGAAGCCGTCGGGAGCGGCGGCCTTGCGGAGGAACTCGGCGGTCGCGCTGCTCGGGTCTTCCGACACTACCCAAGTGCGCACTGGTTGCTTTTGGCCGAATGCAAAGTAAACGCTGTTGTCGCGGGAGTTATTATCGGATGGGATTTGGATCCCGCCGTATCCTGAATCATCGGCGGCCGAGAGGGGAATGCGTTTTTGGAAACGGGCCTCCTGTCCGTTGATGGTGATTCGTTCGGCGGTGCGGTTTCCCTTCAGTGAGTAGGTGACTGGAACGACGGCGGTTCCACCATCGGTGGTGCGACTTAATTTGAGATCGAGGATGAGGTCGTCCTCGATGCGACGGGAAGCGAGGAGTTCGAGGGCGAAGTTGTCGGGAGGGTCGCCCCCGGCGGTCAGGATGCGGAGCTTGGTTTGCGCAGGGAGGGCTTCAATGCTGGCTCGGACGGTGCCCCAGCGGGAATCGCCGGGTCGCCAGTCGCCGCGCTGAAGATCCGAGGCGACCCAGATTTCAGCTTGGCCAGGGGTGGTTTCGTTCAGGTAGTCGATGGCCTTGAGGAGGAGGGTGGGGATGTCGGCGCGGGTATCGGTCGGGGCGGTCGTGGACAGCTCGGCGATGGCATCAGGCGAGGGCACCTCCATGATTTCGCCGGAGGCGCTGTCGATTAGGACGAGGCGAGGGGTACCTATTTTCTCGATCGCGGTGGCCACCTTGGCGAGGACCGCCTCGCGGTAGGTCGGTTCTCCGCTGCCGGGTTTGGTTTCCATACTGGCCGAGCGGTCCAGAACGAGGATCACGGTGCCGATTGAGCCGCTGCCGGAGCCGAGGAAGTTGCTCGCGAGCGGGCGAGAAACGGCGAAGATCAGGGCTGCAATTCCGAGGGCTCGACAGATGAGGATGAGGATGTGCTTGAGCTTCTTTTTGCCGCGGGACTCGCGGGCGGCCTTGAGGAGGAA
>JALQTQ010000255.1 GCA_023263995.1 Akkermansiaceae bacterium
TTGGCGTGCAAACAAGAAGTGACGCCCTTGCGGGCGCCACTGGTTGGTGAGGGTGGCAGTCTGGAGACAGTCAGTCCATGAAGGGCCTCTTCGCTGAAAAAGGGGCTCAGGACAGGTCTTGTCCCCTGATCTTATCGAGAACCGCCACTTTGAACCAGTAGGGAACTTCCGAAACCTTCAATTCCAATTCCTCGCCGTTGGTGACCTCGGCAATCCAGGATCGTTCCGACCCGTCTTGCGAGTTGTCGAAGAGATAGGCGCGGTGACTGATCAGGATCGCATCGAATAGAAGGCCCAGGGAGCGATCATATCGGGAGCGGATTCGGTTTTCGGGGACCGGGTGCCCTCCAAGGGCCACCCGGTTTGCGACCCGTGAAATGTTGATTTCGGCGTCTTCAGTGGCCACGTAATACAGGTAGGTCCGATAACCAAGATCGCGGGCCCGCCGGAGAACTTCCACCTTCGACGGATGGGACATGGCGGTTTCAAAGGTCAGGCTGGTGCCACGCTCCATTAAGACTTCACGAATGCTTTCGACCAGTGCCGAAGCGAGGTAGGAATTCACAAAGGCGGGTTCGACCCTGAGCAGGCCGGGGGCCGGACCTGGAAGGAGTTTGTCCGCAAAATCGGAGAAACCCGGACGCTCGATTTTTTGAAGACTTTCCAGAACGAGTGGAAGGTCTTCCTTCAGGGAGAAGTCCCCAAGGTCGATACCCCCGCTTTCCCGCAAGATGGCTTCGATTTCATCAGGATTCAGGTAAACGCCCTGGAGTTCGGCAGGGAGAAGTTGCTTCAGCGAGCTTTTGCCCGAACCGTTGGGGCCGGCGAACATTCGGATCCGACTGGGGCCGACTGTCACTGGATCCGGATCTTTGATCCGGCCTCAACCGGGACGCGCCGTGGGATGGTCTTCACGACGCTCTGGTGACCGTCGGGCGAAATGCGAACGATTTGGTTGTTGATGGTCAGGGTGATTGATTGACCCGCTTCCAGGGAACGTTTTGCAGCAGCGGAAAAAGCAAGGCTGGAGAGCTCTGGAAAGCGGGCTTCCAGATCATTGATCTCCCGTTCATTCAGGGAGGTGCCAACTTCCTTCGAGTGACTCATCTCATCGGAAGGCTAGTCCGGCGGACGGAGAAAGGCAACAAGGGAAAATGGAGATGGTTTGGCGTGCAAACAAGAAGTGACGCCCTTGCGGGCGCCACTGGTTGGTGAGGGTGGCAGTCTGGAGACAGTCAGTCCTCTTAACGGACCGGGGTCAGGCTGAAGTCCTTGAGGGTGATGCCCTTGACGTCGCCATCGCGTTTGAAGACAAAGTGATTCGGGCCTTTTTCGAGTTCGACGGTGACAGGCTCGGTGGTGTCCCACATTCCGACGGTGAAGGGGAGAGGGATCTCGACGGGCGCCTTCGAGTCGTTCACGGTGAGAAAGACAGTTTGGCGCCATGAGGGAGTGACTACGCGGGCGGTGAGCTCGTATTTCCCGGTGGCTGGGGCGTCGAAGGTGTATTCGAAGGTCTGGGGTCCGCCAATCCGGCTGTAGTGCAATTGCTTGCCGCCGAGCACGCTGTCGAGGAAGAGGATTTTGCCGGTGCTCTTGGTGGGTTTGGTGGTGGCAGCGGCCGGGATGGTGATCACGCCCTTGTCATCGACCGAGATTTCGCGGTCCCTCTCGGTCATCTTCACCTTGGCGATCTCGACCTTTTCCTTGGTCACGTTTGCTTCCCCGATGTCGGTCCCGACGGCGGCGAGGGTCTTGGCGTTCTTGATGACTTCCTTCTGGAGGTAGAGGGAGACGCCATACCAGAAATCCGGGGTCGTCTTGTCGTTGAGCCCGAAGACCCGCTTCTCGCCGAGGACGTCGCCGATCCACTGGGCGCGTTTGATTCTCAGGTAGGCGTCGCCAGCTTCGCGGGCTTGGGTGGTGGCGAGGAAATCCATGTCGTCCTTGTAGCGGGTCTTGGTCCAGCCGCTCCCCCAACCGGCCCCGAGGCAGATCACCCAGCCATCGGGAGTCCAGTGGGCGAGGGCGGCGTGTCCGCGTTGGGGGCGCGCGGTGGTGGGGATGCCGAAGGCGCGGAGGATGAAGCGACCGATAAAGGCGCGGCGTCCACAGATGCCGCCGTTCATGAGGATGTTCTGGAAGAACTGGAGTTCCGGTTTGTCGTATTTGTTGTCCTGCGACCCATAGGGAACATCGCTCCGCACGAGCGCGACGTAGCGCCAGCGATAGTCGTCGGTGGTGACGTGGTCGGGGCGGTAGTTGCGGAGCATCTCGCGACCCCAGGCGAGGATCTCGTCGGGTTCCTCACCATTGACCACCATGCGGTAGTCCCAAGTGCTCAGTTTGGGGAAGGCGGGGTCGAGTTCTCCGTCGATGAGGGCTTTTTCGTAGTGAAGGTAGCGTTTGACGGGATCGACGAATTCCGGGGCATCGGTTTTGGCGACGGCATTGCGTTGTTTGACGGGCACGGCGTGTTCGAGGGCGATGGCAAGGGCGAGGCGACGGAAGGGGGCCTGTGATGATTTGTCGCTAGCCTGCCAGATGTCGCGGTAGATCTTCATCGCTTCGCCGTATTTTCCGTCACTGGCACCATCGGCCCGCACCATGTCGATGAGAAGGTCATCGGCCGAAAGCATCTTGGCGATGAGGTCTTCGTGGTCTTTGCTTTGCTGGGCGAAGGTGGCGAGACCGCGCGGGGTGGCTTCGAGGAGGACGACAAACTTGGCCAGGGCGGCGTCGAGTCTGTCGCTGTCGAGGGCGGAGCCGAGACCGAGGGCGGCCACCGCGGCGAGGGTGTTTTCCTTGGCCTGAGCGAGGGCATTTTCAGCTGCCTCGATTTCCTTTTTTACGCGAGGGAGGTCTTTTTCCGCTTTTTCGAAGCGGGCTTGGCGTTCTGCAAGGGCGTCTTCACCGTCCTTGAGATTTTGTTGCCAGTGGGCCATTTCCTTTTGGGCGGCTTCTTTCTCGGCTGCAGTCTTGGCTTTCTTGAGCTTGGCGCTTGCCTCGGCAATGCCTTTGTTGGCCCCGCCGATCCACTTGCCCTTGGCGTGTCCCACGAGGGCATTGGCGGTGTTGTATTCGGCCATCCCTTTCTTGGCATTTTCGAGGGCGATCACCGCTTCGTCTTCGGCTTTCAGGGCCGCGGTGAAGGCGGTCCTTTTTGGCGTGCTGACCTCGGGGATGCGCTTGGTGAGCGAGGCCCGCAACGACTCGAGGGTTTCGGTGTACTTTTCCTCGAGTTGCTTTCCCTGGGTGGTCAGGACGACTGTCGGGGCCTTGTTGGGGAGAGCGACCGAAGTCCCGGCGGTGGCAAGGAAAAGAGCTGCGGAGATTTTGAGGAGGGATTTCATCGTGTGGTTTTAGGGGACTGATAGAATGGGAGATCCCGGTTCGCAAGATCGGGCTTGGAAAGGGACGGCCCGGGATCAGGGATCAGAGAGGGGAGTTACGGAAGAAAGCGGAAAACATTTCATCCGGAGATTGCGACTTTTATTTCCCCTTAAAAGAATTTTTTCCTTATACGGGCTTCGCCCTAAACAGTCTTTACACGAGTATTTTGGTCTAGGATTCGAGAGCCTGGATGATGCGGTAACCAAGTCGTTCGTTCTTGCCTTTGGTGGTGGGTGATCCTTCTAGAGAATCGGCCTTCGCCCAAGGCTAACTCACTTTGAGTCCCATGAACTGTTCGAAAATGCTCTCGTCGAGGGTTGCCCCGAGGCCGTTTACCTTGGATGGCGTCTTTTACAGTCTGGTCCACCCGGAGCAAATTCAGCGCGAGTTTGCGCAGAAGCGCGATATTCTCGGCGGCTTTGCCCTTATGGATGCGTGAGCCATCCTCGTCCCACACGACATCAAGGACCCAGTGACAGCTGTTCTCAATTCTCCAATGCTGACGGATGAGCTTTTGCAGCATGTCGGCGTCCGGCTTGTGGTCACTCAGATAGGATCGTTTTTCCACCGAGCTCTGATTCGTGGTGGGATCCTTGCGATGCCATCCTATGCAGATGAAGCTTCCCAGATTCAACCAGCTTTCACGCTCAAGGTTGTCCACCCAACCGAGGGCGTCGGTTGCCAGAATGACTCTTTTTTCCTCACGACCATGGCCTTTGTCTTCGGTGACTGCGCTTACGAAGGTGCTGCCTTATTCTTGGGTGTATCGCGAGGCGGTGCCGCTGCTGAAGAGTTGTTCCAAACCTGCGAAGAGAGGATGGTGATTGGCCTATACCGCCATGAGGTAGTGGCCTCCGTTGAGGCTGATTTTGTGGGCGATTTTCTTTTGGCAGCCGATGGCATCAAGGCTGAAGGTGGTTCCCTCGATGGGAACAAAGCCGAGCAATTCGGGCACGGCCGTGATCTCGTTGGACTTGGTGTCGACCTTCAACTGTGCGAGGCAGAGGCCCTGTTCGCTGGCAAAGGCACTGAGCTGATGCAGGTGGCTTTGTTCGCTCGCGCGGTCGAAGCTATGAAGAAGGGCTTTGCCATCAATGGCGATTAGCTCGGAAGAGAGTTTGCCGCTGAGGCCTTCCACAAAGCGGATCAAGCTGGCGTTGAAGGCCTTGGGATCGATGGCGCTGAAGATCCGCCGAAAGGTATCGTTGCTTGGGACTCCTCTGAGGAGTTTGGGGTAGTTCTCGAGCCATGATTTTTAGCTCTGGGCGAAGCGCTCCATGTCGTCGAAGCCCTCGCACTTGCAGATGATCGCGGCCAGTGCGATGAGGATCATCTCGCCAAAGTAGTGTCTTCTGTGGCATCCGGTTCCAGGATCGGTCAGTGATTCAAATGCGGAGATGGCGTCGGGAAATCCACCGGCATTTCGCCCGGATCCTGTATTATAGTCCATTCAGGAGATGGGACCACAACCTATGTTGTAGAAGTCTAAATTGTCCGGAAATCCATACGACCTAAAGTGAGTTGGCCCTGTTGTT
>JALQTQ010000256.1 GCA_023263995.1 Akkermansiaceae bacterium
AGTGACGGTGTTTGGCGAGCTCAGGTCCCGACAGGAAAATATGAGCCCAGCGGCGACCGCTGGGAGGGCGAGGTAAAGCGGGTAGCAGGCGGGTGAGAGATGAGGAAGGTAGAGTCCGCCGGGAGGCCCCTCTGCGATTGATCCTGTCCGGGGGGTGGCATAGGGATTGTTTTCTTGCAGTTGAGGCTGGGGTGGAGCGGAGTGATCACTGGGGTCCGGCGGAATCAGACCGACAATCGTCGAAGCGGCTTGCCTTTCCTCGCTCCCCTCCTTCCAGACAAGATGATGCCCGAGAAGCTTGCGGGAGAGGGCCAGCGAGCGGAGGGTTCGAAAATCGAAGGGCCCCAGCTCCTTGCCGTCCACCTCGTAGCACCAACCAACGGGTTTGAAAGCTCCTCGGGAGGCTGGCGGACGGGAATAGGAAGGGTATTCCGCCATATTGACACGGGGAGATCAGAAGTGAATGGCGTGCCCATCTGCATCGAGGGTGGCCTCGTGGATGGCCTCTGCGAGGGTCGGATGGGCGTGGATGGTGGCGTGAATGTCGTCAATCGTTGCCTCGAGGGACAAAGCCAGCCCCATTTCGGAAATGAGGTCGGTGGCATTTTCCCCGATGATGTGGGCACCGAGGACTTCTCCGTGTTCCTTACCGAAGAGGAGTTTGACAAAGCCTTCGGTTTCTCCGCTGGCTTGGGCCTTGCCAAGCGCTTGGTAAGGGAATTTTCCGACCTTGTATTCGATACCGGCTTCCTTGAGGGCGCGCTCGGTTTTGCCGACCGAAGCCACTTCGGGATAGCAGTAGGTGCATCCGGGGAAATCGCCGACCCGGCGGACCGCTGCGCCTTCCACGAAGATGCCCTCGGTGCATTGGATTGCTTCGAAGCTCGCAGTGTGGGCGAGCCATGGCGGCCCGGCGATGTCGCCGATGGCATAAACTCCGGGCATGGAGGTTTGGTAGCGTTCGTTGATCTCGACCCAGCCGCGGTCGGTCAGCTTGACTTGCTCTCCGCCCGGTAGGACGGGCGAGACGCCGATCGCGACGAGGCAGGTGTCGGCGGTGATTTCCTTGGTGCCGTCGGAATTCTCTACCGTAATCGTGACCGAATTGCCGTTGTCTTGGGTGCCGGTGACCTTGGTGTCGGTGAGGCATTTGATCCCAGCCTTGCGGTAGCTCTTGGTGATGGCATCGCTGATCTCGTCATCTTCCACCGGAAGGAGGTTGGGCATCATTTCGACAATCGTGACCTCGGTTCCGAAGGCGTTGTAGATGTAGGCGAATTCCACCCCGATTGCTCCGGCCCCGATGATGACCATTGATTTCGGTTGGTTTTCAAGGACCATGGCCTCTTTGGAAGAAATGACCGAGGTGCCATTGAAAGGGAGGCCGGGGAGTTCGCGGGATTTCGCACCGGTGGCGATGATGACGTTTTTGGCCTCGATGATCTCGGTGCTGCCATCCTCTTTTTTCACCCCAACCTTGCCAGGGGCCTCGAGGGAGCCGAAGCCCTTGAGGTAGTCGACCTTGTTTTTCTTGAAGAGGTATTCGATGCCGCCGGCGAGCTTGCCGGAGACTTGGCGTGAGCGGCCGATTACCTTGCTCCAGTCATAGGAAAGGTGATCGAAGCTCAGGCCAAAAGTGGCGGCGTCGTGTTTGAGTTGGTGGTAGAGGTGAGCGTTTTTCAGGAGAGCCTTGGTGGGGATGCACCCCCAGTTGAGGCAGGTTCCCCCGGCTCGTTCCATTTCGACGCAGGCCACCTTTTTTCCAAGCTGACCTGCCCGGATGGCTGCAACATAGCCACCGGGGCCTCCACCAATGACAACAAGATCGTAAGACATGGGAAGACCGTGGATAGGCCCACAAAAAAATCAAGACCGAACCGAACCAGGGCAAGCGAGATCTGACGGGGCGTCTCCGCGAGTTTTCGGGGAATCCTTTTGATCCACTGGTCAAATGCCGGGCGATGGTGTAACCCATCCCCGGCGGTGACTCATGAGTGATTCCAAAGACATTGATTTTGGCCGCATCGAGAGTGCGGTGCGTGAGATTTTGGCGGCGATTGGAGAGGATCCGGATCGCGACGGGCTTCTGGATACCCCGGCACGGGTCGCCCGAATGTATCGTGAAGTCTGTGGGGGGCTTCGGGAAAATCCGGCGGTCCACTTGGCGAAGACCTTTCAGGTGGAGCACGACGAGATCATCGTGGTGCGGGACATCAACTTTTATTCCATCTGCGAGCACCACCTCATTCCCTTTTTTGGCAAAGCGCACGTGGCTTACCTGCCGCAAAAGGATGGGCGGATCACCGGTTTGTCAAAGCTGGCGCGCTTGGTTGATGGCTTCGCCCGTCGGCCCCAGGTCCAAGAGCGGCTCACCGGCCAAATTGCCGATGCCATCGACGAAAAGCTGGCCCCGCGGGGGGCAGCGGTGGTGCTGGAAGCTGAGCATCTGTGCATGTCGATGCGAGGAATCCGCAAGCCGGGGGCTCGCACCGTGACTTCGTCGATGCGCGGAATTTTCCGCTCTAATCCAGCCTCGCGAGAGGAAGTTCTCCGGCTGATGGGGGGGGCGTAGCGAGGTCAAGTCAGGGTGCCGACCTGGCGTTGGGCTTCGTAGAGGACAATGGCCACCGCAGTGGCGAGGTTGAGCGAGCGGGTCGAGTCCTTCCGCATTGGGATGCGAAGGGCCCGCTGGTCGAGCCATGACTCGGGGAGGCCTCGGGTTTCGGGGCCAAAGACGAGGAAGTCGCCTTCCGAGAATGAGGTGTCCCAGAGTGATTTTTTGGCCTTGGTGCTGAGGAGCCAAAGGCGGGCGCCGGGGTGGGCAGCGAGAAACTCCTCGAAGGTTTCCCAGACTCTGAGATCAACCTCTTTCCAATAATCGAGGCCGGCCCGGCGCACCGATTTTTCATCGAGGGAAAACCCGAGTGGTTTGACCAAGTGCAGAGTCGAGCCGGTGGCGAGGGCGAGTCGTCCGGCAGCTCCGGTGTTGTGGGGGATTTCAGGTTCGACGAGAACGATGTGCATCGCGGGGCGGATTTTTTTGGGAATGGCACGAAAAAAGCGGACCGGGTGGTCCGCCTTGGCTGGAATCATTCTGGTGGGCCAGTCGCTTAGTCGGCGAGGGCCACGTTGATGCGGCGTCCCTTCTTGTCGAAGAAGACATTGCCATCGGTGAGAGCGAAGAGGGTGTGATCTTTCCCCATGCCCACGTTAGCACCTGGGTGCCACTTGGTGCCGCGCTGGCGAATGAGGATGTTGCCCGCGATGACAGCTTCGCCGCCATACTTCTTCACGCCGAGGCGTTTGCTGCGTGAGTCGCGTCCGTTTTTGACCGAACCTTGTCCTTTCTTATGTGCCATGACTGAGGGGAGGTGGGAGTTTGTTGGATCTAGCCTTCGATCCCGGTGATCTCGAGCTTGGTGAGGTGGTGGCGGAAGCCGATTGTCTTGTGAAATCCCTTGCGGCGCTTGAATTTGAAGGCCACGCCTTTCTTGCCGCGATGTTGTTCAACGACCCGGGCGGTGACGCCCGCACCCTCGACGGTGGGGGCCCCGACCTTGGTCTCGCTGCCATCATGGACGAGGAGGACCTCGCTGAACCTGATTTCCTCATCGGCTTCCACGGGAAGCTTGTCGACACTGATGGTGTCGCCTGCCGAGACGCGGTATTGCTTGCCGCCGGATTTGAAGATTGCGTAGGCCATGGGTCGAGAATTGGTGGAAATTGATGGGAGACCGGCAGGCGGAGAGAATCGTGATCTGCGCGGGGGGCGGGAATTCATCACAGAGAGCCCTGACGGGCAAGATTTTTTTGAAAATAATGAAGGGGAAGGCGGCGACGGGCTCGGAGGGATCCGCGAGCTTTGCCGGAGGCTTGCTTTTCGGGGAAGGGTATCTATCGATCACCCCGTGCCGCTTGATTTCCCCGTTTTTCTTCCTGATGCTGCAGCCACCCTGGGCTTGGGACGGGAAATCGGGCGGGTAGCGGAGGCCGGGGAGGTCATTGCGCTCGTGGGCGACCTCGGGGCCGGCAAGACCACGCTGACGCAGGGAATTGTCGAGGGCTTGGGATACCGGGAGGAGATCACCAGCCCGACCTTCACCCTGGTGCAGGAATACGCGGGCGGGCGGTTGGAGGTCTTTCACTTTGATTTCTATCGGGTCGAGCAGGAGCACGAGTTGCTGGAGCTCGGGTGGGACGATTATCTCGAGCGTGGCGGGCTCGTTATTGTCGAGTGGCCGGACTTGCATCCCGAATTACTGCCAAAAGAGACTTTCTGGCTGGAGCTGAGTCATCGGGAGGGTGGTCGGTTGGTGGGAGAGCGGCGGCCCTGAGCAGGACTACTTTCCCAGGTCAAAGACCCCGCCGATTCGCTGGGCGAGGGCGAGGTCGTGCGTGACCACCACGAGGGTGACTCCTTGCTCCCGTTGCATTTCGAGAAGGAGGTCGGCGACCTTGGTCCCCGTTTCACCATCGAGGGCCCCGGTGGGTTCGTCAGCCAAGACGACGCGGGGTTGATTGATGAGGGCGCGGGCAACGGCGGTGCGTTGTTTTTCGCCGCCGGAGAGTTCGCCCGGGCGGTGGCTGAGGCGATGACCCAGTCCGACTTTTTCGAGCAAGGCGGTGGCCCGATCGCGGGTGGCCTCCTCGCTTTCCTGCCAGCCGCCGGCAAGGCGTGGGACAAGAACATTCTCCATCACCGTCAGTTGAGGGAGGAGGTGATGTTGCTGGAAGACGAAGCCCAATTCCCGGTTACGGAAGCGGGCGGCTGCGTCTTCGTTGAGCGTTGAGACGTCAGTTCCGCCGACCCGGACCGTTCCTGTGGTGGGAGGTAGCAGGGCGCCGAGGACGTTGAGGAGGGTGGTCTTGCCACTTCCGGAAGGTCCCACCACGGCCGCGGCTTGCCCATCG
>JALQTQ010000257.1:0-490 GCA_023263995.1 Akkermansiaceae bacterium
CTGGCAAAGCCAACTTCCCGTCGCCCCAAGAAGCCCCATTCCCGAGGATTAACCCATCGGCCGCGCCAATCGAATCCCTCACCACCGTCCCCGCGCCATCCGCAAAACGATAACGGTGGATCGGAGCGGACTGCCCGGAAACCCAAGGCAATTGCCCCAAAAAGATCAAAGCGGATAAGAGAAGTCTGAAATGTGTCATGAAAAAATCGGTGATCTGCGGGTCAATCAAGATAAGCCGTGGTTCGAATCGAAACTAGGTTGAAACCGCCATATTCGGTGGCCGATTCCGACACCCACTCGGGCGTAGCCACCTTCATGGGCGAGCGTTCCGGTAAGCCTCCGCCCCTGTTTCTCGGGCGCTTTTGGGGTGGCATTGTCCTCGTCCCTCCCTACCTTTCTCCCTAACCGTGTTCGGCAAACTCCTTCTCCTCTTCATCCTCGTCCCGCTGGCCGAGCTCTATCTTTTTCTGACGCTAGGCGAGAGGCTGGG
>JALQTQ010000257.1:500-4902 GCA_023263995.1 Akkermansiaceae bacterium
CCATCATCATCCTGACCGCCATTCTGGGAGCAACCCTCACGAAATCGCAGGGACGGCGGGCCATGAGAAAATTCCAAGAGGCCACCGCTGCCGGACGCGTCCCCGCCCGCGAAGCTTTCGATGGCCTTCTCATTCTCTTGGCCGGCGCGGTCCTGATCACCCCGGGTTTCCTCACCGACACTATCGGTTTCCTCCTTCTCCTACCCCCGTTTCGCGCGCTGGTGGCTGGTGCGCTATGCAAACGACTCAAAGGTCGCATCCGATTCATGACTCCGGGCCGCCCTCCCACACCTGAAACCGAAAGTAAACCCAACTCGAAACTCGATGACGGAAACGTGATCGACGTTTAAACTCGACCTGCGCTGATCTGTTGGGGATGCCTTGGAAAACCCTGAGCAAAAGCCACCCCGTCGTGGAGCCTCGGGCCGGTCGGCGACGAACTGCTACTTCCACCCAAAGGATGAGGTGGGAGCCCCGCGCCCCGCGCCGCAGAGCTCCGTATCAAGACAGGCCGCGCGCCCTCCCCCAGCAAGAACCCTGACCATGGCCACGCCAAAGAAAATCGCCGAACCACACAAGGAACTCCGCTTCACCCGGATCGCTCAGGCCCAATCTTTCATGGTGATTGCTGCCGTCTCCTTCGCTTTCGCTCTCCTCGTCACCGTCACTTGGTTGATGGGACATCCCTCTTTCCGCTGGTGGATGCCCCTCCCCTTCCTCGTGACCGCCCTGCTCCTCGGCCGCCTCGCCGGGCGCTGTGCCCGCCACGCCTACCTCATCCTTACCCCACTCGGAATCGAGATTTTTCCGCTGTTCAAACCCCAAGATCACCTCAATCTCGTTTATTGGAGCGAAATTAACGATGCGGAATTCGACGATGATCTGACCGTGCTGAAACTTCACCGCACCCCAGAAAAAAACTCCGGAGTGGTCCTCTCACTCCGGCCCATTCATCAAAAAAAGCGCCCTCTCCTGAAAAAGGCGCTTGCGGCGAGGCTGGCCGAAAAGAAGGCCGCCTCAGAAAACTAAGGTCTCACTTCGCCTTTTCGATGGCTGCCAGAAGCTCGGCCCCTTGGGTCGCGGTCGCTCCCTTGTCATCTTTCCAAACCAATTTGCCATCCTTGAAGAGCATGGCCCGTCTTGCAGAAAAGACTCCCCCACGCACCGGAATCCCAAGCTTGGCCGCCAGCGCACCCTTGGGATCTGAAATCAAGTCGTAGGGCAATCCGTGCTTCTCGTGAAACTTCTTTTGCTGCTCCGGGGAATCAGTCGACATCCCGAAAATCGTCACTTTTTTCCCCTTCAACTCCTCGAAGGAGTCCCGGACCGAACAAACCTGCTTGGTACATCCTCCCGTCAAGGCTTTCGGGTAAGTGAAGATGACCAACCACTGGTGCCCCTCGGCCGCCTTGATGATCACTTCCTTGCCATCCTGATTCGCCCCCTTCAACTCGGGCAGGTCGCTGCCCAGCTCCAGCGGCGCAGCATTGACGGAAATGATCGAAAGAAGGGACATCAAAAGCGGCTTTATCTTCATTGAAACAGGTTAACCTGATTCTCCAGGACCGCAATCCGTGGTTTCCCTGCCCGATTTTCTTGTTAGGCTTTCGCCCGTGTCCGACCTCAAAGCCTATCTGAAAAGCCAACAAATTCTTGTCGATGACGCCCTCAAATCCTTCCTACCAAGCGTCACCACGCGCCCTCGCGCCATCCACCAAGGCATGCGCTATTCGATTTTCGCCGGTGGCAAGCGCCTCCGTCCCGTTTTGACTCTGGCGGCCGCCGAAGCCTGCGGAGGAGATCCCAGCGCGGCCCTCGCTCCGGCCTGCGCCGTCGAGGTGATGCACACTTATTCCTTGGTACACGACGACCTTCCTTCGATGGATGACGATGACCTCCGGCGCGGGCGCCCGACCGCGCACAAGGTCTTCGGCGAAGGCATGGCGGTCCTCATCGGAGATGCCCTGCTCACCGAGTCCTTCACCATCTTGGCACAAACTGAACCCACGAAAAGATACTCCCTAAAGGACTTCATTCTCGAATTCTCGGAATGTGGTGGCTCAAAAAAGCTCATCGGTGGGCAAGTCCTCGATCTCGAAGGTGACGGGCAAAAACTCACCAAGACCCAACTGGTTCGCATTCACGAAAACAAAACCGCCGCCCTCCTCACCACCTCTTTGCGACTCGGGGGCATGACCGCCAATGCCACCCCCCGTCAACTGGAGGCCCTCACCAATTTTGGCTACCACCTCGGCTTGGCCTTCCAAGTCGTCGACGACATCCTCGATGTCACCCAATCAACCGAAACGCTCGGGAAAACGGCAGGCAAGGACGAGGCGGTGGACAAGGCCACTTATCCCGCGGTTCTCGGGCTGGAAAAGTCGAAGAAGGAGGCGGCCCGCCTGACCAAGAAGGCGCTGAACGCTCTGCCCCCCCTCGGGCGTAAGGGCCGCCGACTCGAAGAAATCGCCCACTCCCTCCTCGACCGCGAGTTTTAGAATTTGCAAATCCCGAAGCCAGATCCAGTCTGATCTATTGTCAAACTTGGGATTTGGCACCACCGTATGCGTCTACCCTCCCCCTCGTCACACATGATCAAATCCGCTCTCATCTCCCCTCTCCTGGCCGCTCTCATCATGGCCAGCAACGGGCAGTCCAACCAGAACTCAAAGGTTAACAAGCAAGCGATCCAAGCAGTCGAAGGCCTCCAGTTCGACCCCGTGCGGGTCTCGATGAAACAAGGCGAGCAGCTCAAGCTGACCTTCTCCAACACCGATCCCAACGACCAACCCCATAACCTCGTGATCATCGAGCCGGGTAGCCTCAAGGCCATCCAGGATGCTTCCCTGCAGGTCGGGGCCGATGCCGTCGAGAAAGGCTACGTGCCCGATCACAAGGCAGTCCTCGCCGCCACGAAGCTCGTCCAAGCCGACCAGACGGAAACCATCTCCTTCACCCCGACCAAGAAGGGCATTTATCACTTCGTCTGCACCTTCCCCGGTCATGCCGCAGTGATGTATGGAGCCATTTACGTCGATGAACGTGCACCCCGCGACATCGCCTTCGATGAGAACATTCCGCAATACCGCCGCGACCTCGAGCTGGCCAAACTCCGGGACTCACTCGAACCCCGGCGCCCCTCAGTGATGCGGGCCTTTCTCCCCGATGCCGGACCGGCCGCAATCGCAGTGGCACTTCCCGGCGAACTCAACTTCTGCTGGGACGCCGGCAACTGCCGCCTCCGCTATGCCTGGACCGGCGGCTTCGTGGACCCGCGCGATATGTTCAACTCGAATGGCAGCCGCTTCACCAAGATCCTCGGCAAGACCTTCTGGTCGTCCGGCGGAAACGAGAACACCTTCACCCTCTCCACCAACAACGCCAAGGCTCGCCCCGACTTTCAGGGATACCGACTCATTGATGGCACCCCGGAATTCTCCTATCTCTACGACGGCTTGAAGGTGAGCGAGCGCCTCACTTCGGAGGGCGGCTCACTGAAATGGCACTTCAACATCATCGGGGCATCCGAACCAGTGAAAGTCTTTGCCCCAGGTGAGGTCACCTCAACCACTGGCAAGCGCGAGGGCGACTTCTGGGTTGTGGAAGCGGCCGACGCACAGAATTTCACCCTTAGCCTCACTCCCAAATCATGAAACCAGGCACCCTTCTCTCTTCCCTCATTCTGGCCGCCACCCCGGCTCTCTTCGCCCATCCCGGATATCGAGTCGAGGCCGTTCCTTTCGACCAAGGCGTGGACGCCCAAGTCGGCGGCATCGATGTCCTCAAGGACGGTCGCCTCGCGGTCTGCTTCCACCAAGGCGATGTCCGCCTCTACGACCCCAAGACCGAGTCGTGGTCGCTCTTTGCCACCGGCCTCCACGAACCTCTTGGCCTGATCGCGGAATCCGAGAGCCGCTTCGTGGTGATGCAACGCCCTGAACTGACCCGGATCGAGGACACCGACGACGACGGCAAAGCCGACCTCTACCACACCCTTTGCGATGACTTCGGACTGACCGGAAACTACCACGAATTTAACTTCGGACCGGTCATCGCACCCGATGGACAATACCTCATCGCCCTGAATGTCGCCTCGAACGGCGCACCGGTGCGCGACGAAATTCGGGGGGAATGGCTCGAACTGGGCCTCTCACGCGACGACTTCAAGAGACCCTGGGGAAGCGTCAAGGGCAAAGCCGGCCGGATGTATTCCCGAGCCCCCTACCGCGGCTGGGTCATGAAGGTCAACCCCAAAACCGGCAAAATGACCCCTTGGGCCTGCGGCTTCCGTTCACCCAACGGGCTGGGATTCGACCAGGAGGGCCGCCTCTTTGTCACCGACAACCAGGGAGACTGGCGCGGCACCAGCCCCCTCCACCATGTCGAGGAAGGGAAGTTCTAC
>JALQTQ010000258.1 GCA_023263995.1 Akkermansiaceae bacterium
GATGCCTTCCTGCTCGGCGAGTTGTGGTAGGGAGGGATGATTAGCCATCTTGGCAATGACGGCGTCCTTACGTTACGACGGGGACTTCTACAGAATCGCCCTCCACGAAATCGGTCACGCCCTCGGCCTCAATACCGACGGCTTCGGGAACTTCGACCAGCACGTGACCGGCAGCGACTCTTTCGGCCCGGAGGCCGTGGCGGCCTACAACATCGACAACGGTGCCAGCGTGGCCTCCCTCGAGCTGGCAAGCTCGACGAACCCCCACTGGGCCGACAATGGCTCGCCCCTCAATCCCCCGACCGCCGCCCAGTCCTTCATCTTTGAACTCGGAGGACCGGACTACTCCGGCATGGTCGGTCCGGGAATTCTTCAGGACCTCCTCATGGAGCCAACCGCCAATTTCCTGACCGGCGGCTCCAACCCCATCCAGCGGATTGAAATCACCAACGTTGACATCGGTGGGGCCCGGGACCTCGGCTGGGCCATCATCCCCGAACCCGGAACCTCCTTCCTCGTTCTCCTCTCGGCGGCGGGATTCCCGAGAAGGAAGCGCTGATCCTCAGCGAGGTGTTTCTTTGATTTGAAGCTCCGGCCAGTCGGTGGTCCCGTCCTTTTCACGGGTGAATTCAAGGTCAGGAGACGATTGGATGATGATTTCGGCCGTGGTATAAACACGGCACCCCTCCAGCAAATGCCCGCCGATGGTCCGCCCGGTGCCCTCGCTGATGGAAAGGTGCAGGTGACTTCCGTTGCTTGAGAGCGTTCCGGAAAGACTGACAATTTCAAAGTGGCCCGAGCCCTTGCTGGCCGTTGCCTTGTTGGCAAAGCGGATCTCATAGTCCGTCAAAGATCCGGCACAGGAAGCGACCCAGCCAGCCTTGATCCCATGGTCCTCGACAAAGGCCTGGATCGACTTCTTGAGGTCTTCGCCGGGCTTGAGTCGGAGGGCATGGGACACCGTCCCGGGCCCGGGCTGTTCCATCCTCTCACCGCAACCAGCGCACAGGACCAGGAGGAAGACCGGGACGAAGAGAATTCGCGAACTCATGGCCGACCTTGGATTTTTTCAACCGACTTGTCAGGCTTTCCCTTGGCCGTCTCCCAGGTGGGATGCCCCTGGACACCCGGGATCCGCATACGAAGCGTTCCTCGACCGAAACGAGCCTCACGCAAATTCCCGGAAGCGCGGCATGGACACGCTCTGCCCTTCGGGGAATGATCCGGGACCATGAAGTGGCTCTCTCCCCTCACCGCCGCCGTCCTTGGCCTCCTGGCCGCCCTCTCCTGGGGCCTTTTCGGACAGACCGGGACGACCACCCCCACGGATCCACCCGGGTCCATCACCACCCTGATCGAGCGATACCAAACCGACCGCGAGGAGCTGGCGCGCTTCTACGGGTCCCGCGTCCTCTCGTCGAGCCACCACGATCGACTCGCGCGCTTTCACCACGAAAGGCTGGCTGACCTTGAGGTGGTCGACTTCGATTCCCTCCCGCAAGCGTCTCGCATTGATTTCCTCCTTCTGCGACACCTGCTGGAGTACCAGAAGGCCTCGCTCGCCACCGAGCAGCGCAAGCTCGCTGAAATCAACCCCCTCCTTCCCTTCAAGGACGACCTGCTGGCCCTCAGTGAAAGCACCAAACGACGCGAACCAATCGAGGCTCACGAGGCGGCTGAAATGCTGGACCGGATCCGTGCAAGAGTGGCCACCCTCGCCCCCAGGGTCTCCCTTGAAAACGGGGAGGGAAAATTTCAAACCACCTCAGTCTTGGCCCGACGGGCCCAAAAGGTGGTCGGCGAACTGCTGCGCCGGTTGGAAGGTTGGTACCGGTCTTCCCACGGCTTTGACCCGCAGTTCTCCTGGTGGGTCCGGAAACCCCACTCTGCCCTCAAGGAGGAACTGGAAACCTACCACGAAATGCTCGGCGACCTCGGATCGAAGGGCCCTTCCGGAGAGGGAGATCCCTTGATCGGAGACCCCATCGGAGAAGCCGCCCTGGCCGATGACCTCGCCCTCGAAATGCTGGCCTACTCCCCGACGGAATTGCTCGCCATCGGGGAACGGGAATTCGCCTGGTGTCGCGCCGAGATGACAAAGGCCTCCGCCGAATTGGGGTTTGGTCAGGACTGGCGAAAGGCCCTCGAAAACATCAAGGGCGACTTCGTCCCGCCCGGCGAGCAAGACGACTTGGCCACCAAGATCGCCGGGGAAGCCATGGCCTTTCTGGCGGACAAGGATCTCGTCACCGTCCCGGACCTCTGCGCCGAGACCTGGCACCTCACCATGCTGGGAACCAAACAGCAGGAGACCCTGCCCTACGCCGTCTACTTCGGCCAAGCCATCGGGATTGCCTACCCCACCGAGGAGATGAGCCTCGAGAAAAAGCTCATGAGCCTGCGGGGCAACAACCGCCACTTCACCCGGGCCGTCATTCCCCACGAACTCATTCCCGGCCACCACCTGCAAAGATTCATGGCCAAAAGGCACGCCCCCCACCGCCAGCTCTTCAACACCCCTTTCTACGTGGAAGGCTGGGCCCTGCACTGGGAAATGCTGCTCTACGAACTCGGCTACCCACGCACCCCGGCCGAGAAGATCGGGATGCTCTTCTGGCGCGCCCATCGCTGCGCCCGCATCATCGTCTCGCTCAAGTTCCACCTCGGGCAAATGACTCCGGAGGAAATGGTGGCCTTCCTGGTCGACGAGGTGGGCCACGAGGAATCGGGGGCCCGCGGCGAGGTGCGACGGTACATCGGTGACTCCTACTCGCCCCTCTACCAATGCGGATACATGATCGGCGGCCTGCAAATTCGGGCCCTCTACCAAGAAACCGTGGGCCGGGGCACCATGAGCCCGCGTTCCTTCCACGACACCGTGCTCAAGCTCGGCCCCATTCCCATCGAGATGGTCCGCGCCTCCCTTCTCGACCTGCCGCTCACGCGCGACTACCGTGCCGACTGGAAATTCTGATCCGCTCCTCCCATGACACCACTCCTCCCCTTCGTTCTCCTCGCCGCCCTCCTGCCGGCCGCCGAACCTCCCAATATCATTCTCTGCATGGCCGACGACCAGGGCTGGGGCGATACCGGCTACAACGGCCACCCCGTCCTGCGCACCCCGCACCTCGACCGCATGGCCCGGGAAGGGCTCCGCTTCGAACGATTCTACTCCGCCGCCCCGGTCTGCTCGCCCACCCGCGGGAGTTGTCTCACCGGCCGCCATCCCCAACGATACGGGATCCCCTACGCCAATACCGGACATCTCAAGAAAAAGGAAATCTCCCTCGCCGAGGTTCTCCAGTCCAAAGGCTACCGCACTGGTCACTTCGGCAAATGGCACCTCGGCACCCTCACCACCAAAATCAAGGATGCCAACCGCGGCCGCCCGGGAAACACCAAGGACTACGCCGTCCCCTCCGACCATGGATTCGAGGTCTACTTCGCCACCGAGTCCAAAGTCCCGACTTACTGGAAAAAAGGGGACTATCAAGGATACGGCACCCATTACTGGACCGGTCCCGATGACATGGTCCCGGCCTCGGAAATCAAGGGTGACGACTCTCGCCTCATCATGGACCGGGCCCTTCCCTTCATCCGGGAGGCCGCCCACAAGAAGCAGCCCTTCTTCACCGTGATCTGGTTTCACGCCCCCCACCTCCCGGTGGTCTCGGCCCCGCCCTACACCGATGGATACACCAAGAACCAGGACTACTACGGCTGCCTTACCGCCCTCGACGAGCAAATGGGTCGTCTCCGCGCCGAACTGAAATCACTCGGAGTGGAGGACAACACCATGATCTGGTATTGCTCTGACAACGGCCCCGAAGGCGACGACAGCGCTCCCGGCAGCACCAAAAAACTCCGTGGCCGCAAACGTAGCCTCTACGAGGGAGGGGTCCGAGTGCCCGGACTCCTCGTCTGGCCCGCCATGGTCAAGGGAGCACGAACCATCGAACTCCCCTGCTCCACCAACGACTATTTCCCCACCGTCCTGGAAGCTCTCGGACACCCCCTGCCGCCCGAGCAAGCCCGACCCTACGATGGCGTGAGCCTCCTCCCACTCATCAAGGGCACGATGAAGGAACGCCCCCGCCCGATCGCCTTCCAATCTCAAAAGCAAATCTCACTCACCGACAACCGCTTCAAGCTCATCAGCACCAACGGGGGAAAAAGCTGGGAACTTTACGACCTCGTCACCGACCCCTCGGAAAAAAAGAACCTTGCTGGAACCCACCCTGATCAAGTGGCAAAAATGGCAACCCAGCTCGCAGCATGGCGGCAATCCTGTGAAAACAGCGCCGCAGGCAAGGACTACTAAAACCTCTTCAGAAATCCCTTAGGTGAGATCGCGAGAGGGATTTTGCGCCTTTTGTGATCGACACACGGCAGACCGAAGCGTATCTGCACCTTGAAAGCTCATTAAACCTTGCCGACTTTCCATGAGACCACACGCCCTTGCCACCACCCTCATCGCTCTCGCCGCAACTTCCACTTCCCAAGCGGTCATCGTCTGGACGGGTGGGGGCAACACCGCTGACTTCTACGACAGTGCCAACTGGGACTTCTCCGGCTCGGCGGAAACGGCCATGCCCATTGGCGGGGGCAATCCCAGCGCAGCGACGGCCGATGACCTCGTCATTGCCGGTGCCACCCTCAACGAAACCAGCGGGGCTTTCACCAACATCGAGATTGGTGATGGTCTCTCGGTAACATTGAATGGAACGGCCTTCACCTTTGCGAACGGCAACGGCTTCACCGGTCTCAATGACGCGGCTGATGTCCTTTCAACCGTCAATCTTATCAATGGCTCCTCCCTGAACACGCAGTTTTCTGCCATTGGCATCACCCTCAACGTCGATTCCACCAGCTCCCTGATCTTTCGCGGGGGTGGC
>JALQTQ010000259.1 GCA_023263995.1 Akkermansiaceae bacterium
ATTCTCATACCAAGCCCCGGGGGCCCCCATGGAGAGGAAACTGCCTACCGCTCCCACGAGAACCATGGTGAGGGAGCACACAATGACTTTTCCGACAATCGTGGTGGGCATGAAGAAAGGAAGCCACAGACCGGGATCGTGCAAGGGAGAGATCGGGTGATTGTCGAGAGCAAGGGGAAGAGAACGAGGACCGGTGGCCCGCGTGATGGCAGCCGGCGGGACGGCTTCGCTCTCCCTTCACTTTCTGAGGAGGCGGTGATTGAAGGAGTCCGCGATCCAGAGGCGGCCCCGGGGATCGTAGCGGGCTCCGTGGGGGCGGTTGAGTTCGGCAAGGGTCTTTCCCGCTTTGGGCGGAGTACCGGCCAGGAGGGAGATCGTTTTCGTTTTGGGATCGTAAAGGCGGATGGCGTGGTTGTTGTCATCGCTGATGACGAGACCGCCGTCGGGGGAGAGGGCGAGATGCTTGGGGCCGTTGAGGCGGGCCTCGAGGGCGGGTCCGTCGTCACCGGAGTATCCTTTTTCTCCGGAACGGTTCACGATGGTGCGGAGTCGGCCATCGGGATCGACCTGTCGGATGGCGTGGCCCTCGCGGGAGGCGATGAAGACGGAGCCATCGGGTCCGTAAATGGCGGCGCGCGGGGCGAGGAGGGGCGATTCGATGGCCGGTGAGTTTTCGGTGGGGCGACCTTTTTGCCCGTTTCCGGCGAGGGCTTTGGTTTTGAGGGTCAGGAGATCGATTTCGAGGACCTGGCGCCGTTCGAGGTCCGCGACGAGAAGGCGTTTTCCGTCGGGATGGAGATCGACGGTGTAGGGTGACTTGAGATCGAGCTCGCCGTCACCCAGGGTGGAGATGAGGCCGGTTCTGAGGTCGAGAACGCGGATGCGCCGGTTGAAGGTATCGGCAATGAAGAGTCGGCCATCGGGGTGGAGGCTGAGGTCGTGCATGCCGTTGAAGCGGGCTTGGGAAGCAGGACCGCCATCGCCCGCCGCGACATCGCCGAGTTTTGCTCCGCCGGGAGTGCGGGAACCGGCGATGAAGGTGAGCTGGTCGTTTTCAAGTTTGAAGACGCGGTTGCCGTTCTCGTATTCGACGCCATAGAGGGTGCCTTTTTGATCGAAGACCACCGAGAAGGGTTCGACGAGGCCGGTGATTTCCTGCGAGGCGGCGTTGAGGAAAGTGATGAGGAAAAGAAGGACGGGGCGCACGGTGGGAGGATGAGTGATTCAGGCTGTCGGGCAAGCTGGCCGAAAAAGGCCAGGGTGTCGAGGAGGTCCGAAATTTCCTCGCGGCGGCGGGGGGGCTTTGAGAGCGAAGGAAAGGACGGTGCAAGCCTTGTCGCGGCTGCTGGGGCGCCAGGCCACGAGGGGAGCGGCCGCTAGGACGGCCTTCTCAAGGGGGACGAGTGTGATGGAGGAGCTGGTCAGGAAGCCGAGGCTTTGTTGAGAGTCGGATTGACGCCCTCTTTTGCACCGCCCGGCTCTTGCGATGGGGGGCTTTTCATCCTACGAACAGCTCCGAAGATGATTTTTCACAGGTTCCATAGCGAGAAGGCGGACGTCGCCGAGCAGGCCGGATTGATCTGGAGCAAAGAGCGAATCTTCATGGGAGGGAGGACCATTCTCGATCCCATCGTGGGCTCCGGGAAGTTCGCCAAGAGGGAGACAAGCTAAAAAACTTCCGATGAATCTCTCAGCTTTCCAGGACCAACCCGAGCTCATCTCAAGCCTCTGCACCCGGGATTGGATGCGGATCTTTGGCCCGCAGACCCTCGACCGGGCCCGCGGTTATCTTTCTCCGGATCGCCTTCTTGAGTCGGAGGTTATCCGGACGAAAAATTCGGTTGTCGTTTATGCCGTTTTCCGGGGAAACCATGGCATTGACTACGACACCTCCGTCAGTTTTCAAAAACAAGACCGTATGGGGTGGTCGCTTGCCGTGGAATGCGACTGCCCGGTGGGACACACCTGCAAGCACGTTGCCGCTGTTCTCCTCGCCATCACTTCGGGACTTGAAGGACTCCCACCTGGAAGCAGCCCGGACCAGTCTGATTTCGAACTCGATCAATGGTTGACCAAGTTGAATCAAGCTGCCTCCTCCCCGCGGCCGATCCCTCCTCCGGAAAAGGAATATGCAAACTTCCTTGCTTACTGCCTCAAGCCTCCCACCTCCCGTCACGATCGCCGTTTTACCCTCGCCTTGCACGTCGGGCGATTCCTTAAGAGCGGAGCCCTGCGGATCAACGACAAGTCGCATGCCAAGGCCGACCCGGTCAAACCCGCGAAATACATGGCACCAGAGGATCTCCTGCCTGCCACCCTCCACAGCCAGATCGTCCGCCAGAGCTACCACTATGCCGGAGCGAAGCTGGGCGGTCCACAGGGTAGCATCCTCCTGCAGAAAGCCCTCGAAACAGGGCGGCTTTACTACCTGCCCGACCGGGAGGTGCCACAGTTGATCCTTCCCGGCGACCCCATCACTCCCGAACCCGTCTGGCAGACCGAATCCGACGGAACCGCCACTCCCTGCTTTGCCCCGCCGCTTTCCCAGGTCCTCGCCCTGATCGAGGGCGACCCTCCCTTCGCCCTCCTGGCTCGCGCTGAAGGGGGACATCTCACCTTGCACGAACTCAAGACCGACACGCACTCTTTCGATTTTCTGGAGGCGTGGCAATCGGGACCCACTCTCCGGCCCGGGCAATTGGCAAAAGCCGCCACGCGCTTGAAGAAAGAATCGCCCTCGCTGCCCACTCCGGCCGCCCCCAAAACCAAGACCCTCACTCCCAGCAAACCCGCGATCCGCCTCCACCTTCACCGGGCCAATCCCTTTTCCCACGGTGGCCACCACCTTTCCGGAAAACCCAAGCCCGTCATTGGCACTCTCGCTTTCGAGTACCACGGTCACGAATTTCGGCCCGATCTGTCGGTTGAGCCAGCTGGAAAGGCCACCTTCTCCGCTGCCACCAAGGACACCGTCTTCACCATCCCGCGCGACACCGCCTTCGAGCGCGAGATGACCTTGCACCTCGTTCGCGAGCACAATTTCGTTCCCGCCGGAGTCATTGATGACCAGATCGCACCCGATCATCGTTCCGCCTTCCTGCCCGGGACCCCTCCCGGCGAGTGGGATGCCGCCGCCGCGGAATTCCTCCACCAAAGCGTGCCCCTGCTGCGGGAAGAGGGATGGCAAATCACCGTCGCGGAGGAGGCCCGCTTTGACGTGCATGAGATTGATCCGGAGCAATTGGAAACCGGCCTTGACGAAGACCCTGATCAGGGCATCGACTGGTTTCGCTTTTCCGCCTCCTACCTCACCCCGGAAGGCGAAAAACAATCCCTCCTCCCGCTCCTGTCCACCTTCCTCAAAACCCTCGATTTCGAGGCCCTCGGCGACTCCTGCGACGAACAACTGCGTGACCTCAGCGAGGACCACAAAACCCTCCTCAAGGACCCCGCCGATCCCCAAACCTTCCTTGCCTTTCCCACCACCCGCCTCCTCCGTCTTGCCAAAACCCTGCACGACCTCTTCGGCGACCATTCACCCGAAGACCCGCTCCATCGCCTGCAAGCCGCCACGCTTGCCGACGAACTCGAGATGGATTCTTCCCAGACCCTCAAGGACCTCGCCGCCCTCGGTCACCGCCTTCACAATCTCAAGGAGCTCCCTCAACCAAAAGTTCCAAAGGCCCTCCGGGGAACCTTGCGGGACTACCAACTCGAAGGCTTCCACTGGATGCAGTTCCTCGCCCGCCACTCCCTCCACGGCATCCTCGCCGACGACATGGGCCTCGGCAAAACCATCCAGACCCTGACCCACCTGCAAGCCGAGGTCTCCGGCCGCCGCACCCAGAAAACTCCCTCCCTCGTCATCGCCCCCACCTCGGTCGTGGGAAACTGGCAGGCCGAAGCCAAAAAATTCACTCCCAAACTCAAGACCCTCCTCCTTCACGGGCCCGATCGACACGACGACTTCCCGCGCATTCCCCAGGTGCACCTCGTCATCACCTCTTACGCCCTCCTCGTCCGCGACTTCGACCAGCTCAAGGAGCACGACTTCCACCTCATCGTCCTCGACGAGGCCCAATACATCAAAAACCCCGTCGCCAAAGTCTCCCAGCGTGTGTGCAAACTGCGGGCCCGACACCGACTCTCGCTTTCCGGCACCCCGCTCGAAAACCACCTCGGCGAACTCTGGTCCCAAATGCGTTTCCTCATGCCCGGCCTCCTCGGGTCGTCCGAAACGTTCCGGAAAAAATTCCGCACCCCCATCGAGAAGCACCAGGACACCACCGCCCGCCTCACCCTGTCCTCCCGCGTCGCTCCGCTCATCCTGCGCCGCACCAAGGACGCCGTCGCCACCGAGCTTCCTCCCAAGACCGAAATCCGTCACACCATTCCCCTCAACAAGGAACAGGTGGATCTTTACGAAACGGTGCGTGCGGCCATGGACGAGCGCATCCGCGACGCCATCGCCGACAAGGGCCTCGCCAAGTCCCAGATCGTGGTCCTCGATGCCCTCCTCAAACTTCGCCAGATCTGCTGCCATCCCCGCCTGCTCAAGATCCCCGCGGCTCGTGAGATCAAGGCCTCCGCCAAGCTCGATTTCCTGACCGCCGACCTCCTCCCCACCCTCCTTGAGGAAGGTCGCAAGATCCTCATCTTCTCCACCTTCACCACCATGCTCTCCCTCATCGAAGAGCATCTCAAAAAGAAGAAGGTTTCCTTCTCGAAAATCACCGGTGCCACCACCAGGCGGCAAGCTGAGATTGATCGCTTCCAAAAGGGTGACCACCCGGTCTTTCTCATTTCCCTCAAGGCCGGCGGCACCGGTCTCAACCTGACCGCAGCAGATACAGTGATTCACTTCGACCCCTGGTGGAATCCGGCGGCC
>JALQTQ010000025.1 GCA_023263995.1 Akkermansiaceae bacterium
CGGGATAAGTAAGATTATCAGGTGCGTGGTTTTTTGATCACAGAGAGGAATCGGTCCACCGATCCCACCCCTGCTACGGATGGCTGAACCATTCTTATTCAGGTTTTTCGCCGGACCTCTTCCGATGATTGGTCGGACATTTCCGAAACGAATTGGCTCTTCCAAAAATCGAGACGCTCGGCGATGCGCTTCTCCATGCCATTTTGAGTTGGTTGGTAATAACTTCGTCCCTCGGGCAGATAAGACTGTGGCGTGAAGTTGCCCTCAAAATCGTGCGAGTAGAGGTAGTGCATGGCCGCTTTGTCGGCTCCCGCTGCCTCGGCCAGTTTCTTCCGAAAGCGGGTGCGGAGGTGGGGCGGAACGGCGAGGGTCGCTCCAGAGGCGACATCGTCGAGAGCCGCGCCCAGGGCGGCATAAGCCGAGTTGGATTTCGGAGCTGTGGCGAGATGGACTGTGGCGTGGGCCAAGGGAATGCGGCCCTCGGGCATTCCAATGAAGTCAAGGGCCTGCTGGGCGGCGATCGCGACCTGAAGGGCCGACGAATCAGCCAGTCCGATGTCTTCCGAAGCGGAAATGACAAGGCGTCGGGCAATGAAGCGTGGGTCTTCCCCGGCATGGAGCATTTTGGCCAACCAATAGAGCGCGGCGTCAGGATCGGATCCGCGGATCGATTTGATGAAAGCCGAGATGGTATCGTAGTGCTGGTCGCCGTCGCCGTCGTAAAGGACCGCCTTTTGCTGGATCGATTCGCCGGCAATGGCGAGGTCGATGGTAATGGTGCCATTTTCTGGTGGGGTGGTGACCACTGCCAGCTCGAGCGCCGTGAGGGCCTTGCGGGCGTCGCCATCGGCCTTATCGGCAAGATGAAGGAGAGCTTCCGGATCAGCCTGAATCTTCAGACCTCCGAACCCCCGATCGTCATCCGCAAGAGCCCGCTCCAGAAGACACAGCAGATCTCGGCTCGCGATGGGCTCCAGTTGAAAAATTTGGGACCGGGAAACAAGGGGCGAGTTGACGTAAAAGTAGGGATTGTGGGTCGTGGCCCCGATGAATCTGACCGTTCCCCGTTCCAGGTGGGGGAGCAAGGTGTCCTGTTGCGCTTTGTTGAACCGATGAATCTCGTCGATGAAGAGAATGGTGGTTCGATTTCGCAAAGATTGGAAACCACGCGCAGCTTCGATCTTGGCACGAATTTCCGCGACATTTGATTCCACTCCATTGAGCGATTCGAAGCGAGAACCGGTCGTGCGGGCAATGACCGAGGCCAGGGTGGTTTTCCCAGTCCCCGGCGGCCCGTAGAAAATGAGGGAGGTGAAACGATCGGCTTCGATGGCCCGGCGCAGCAACTTACCCTCGCCCAGGATGTGTTGCTGACCGACGACCTCATCGAGCCGCCGGGGGCGCATGCGGGCGGCCAGTGGTTCGTTCGAAATGGAGTTCACCTCAGGTGATGACGCATCATCAGGGACAAAAAGGGAATCCATGCGGAGAGCCTAATGAGCCAGAGGAAGGGAAGCCACGGAAAATTTGAGGACGCCAATCGAGATCGTGTGCCCGTCCGGCGAAGGTGGTCTCCGCCACCGTGATCTTCACTGCGGAGCCATGAGTCTTGCCAATTTCGACTTCCCCGATCCATACTTCGGCTGTGAGCGAGACAGGAAATCCCCTGGTGGGGGTGGTCATGGGAAGTGATTCCGATTGGCCCACGATGGAGAAGGCGGTTGAAGTCCTCGAACAATTCGGGGTGCCTTATGAAGCCCGGGTGGTCAGCGCCCATCGCACCCCGGAGTTGCTTGTCGAGTATTCCAAGACCGCCCGGGAACGCGGGTTGAAGGTAATCATCGCCGGTGCCGGCGGGGCCGCCCACCTCCCGGGGATGGTGGCTTCGATGACCATCCTGCCGGTCCTCGGAGTGCCCGTGAAATCCCGGGCCTTGAGCGGCATGGACTCGCTCCTCTCCATCGTACAAATGCCCAAAGGCATCCCGGTGGCAACCTTCGCCATCGGCGAGGCCGGGGCTGGTAATGCCGGGCTCTCCGCTGTCGCAATCCTCGCCACCGCCGATCAACAACTGGCCTCACAGTTGGAGAAGTTTCGCAAAGACCAAAGGGACACCGTCCTGGGGAAAGTGTTGCCCCCCGCAAAGTGATGATGACCCTGGGAATCCTCGGAGGCGGACAGCTTGGGCGCATGCTGTGTCTCGACGCCCGACGGATGGGCTTTCGCACCGTGGTCTGGAGCGGGACCGCCAAGGCCGAGCCCACCGAGGGAGTGGCCGATGTCCTGCTGAAGCGGCCCTTCGACGATCACGAGGCCTTCGCCGAGTTTTGCTCGCTGGTCGAGGTGGCCACGGTCGAGTTCGAGAACATCCCGCTTCCGACGCTCGAAAGAGTCGAGGCAACCGTCGGACTCTACCCATCGTCCCGAAGTATCAGCACCTGCCAGCACCGCTCACGGGAAAAAACCTTTTTGCGCGAACACGGCATTCCCTGCGCCCCCTTTTCCCTCGTGAACTCGCTCGACGAGTTACAGATGGCCTATGATGAGGTGGGACCGCTCGCTGTCTTGAAAACCGCGGCCTTCGGATACGATGGCAAGGGCCAAGTCAAAGTCACGCACGGCGACCAGTTGGAAGCGGCTTGGAAGTCGGTGGCAGGCGAGCCTTCGGTCCTCGAAGGATTCGTCGATTTCACCTGCGAAATCTCAGTCCTGGTGGCTCGTGGTGCCGACGGTTCCTGCCGGGCCTTTCCGGTGGCCGAAAACGAGCACCGCAAACATATCCTCGACCTCAGCATCGTCCCCGCCCGAGTGCCGGAGAAAACGGCCGAGGAAGCCCGCGCCATCGCGATTCGGCTGGCGGAAGAGCTGAATTATCGTGGACTCCTCGCGGTCGAGTTCTTTGTCCAAAAGTCAGGCCAGGTGCTCGTCAACGAAATGGCACCGCGCCCCCACAATTCGGGCCACTACACGATGAATTCCTGTGTCACCTCCCAGTTTGAACAACAACTGCGCGCGGTTTGCGGGCTTCCTCTCGGCTCAACCGAGCTCCTCCACGATACCGTGATGCTCAACCTCCTCGGTGACATGTGGACTCCCGATCTGAAGCGGGACGCCATCTGGCGCACCGAAGGAGCGAAGTTGCACCTCTACGGAAAGACCACCGCCGGTCCGGGTCGTAAGCTTGGCCACGTCAATTTGGTCGGCGGTCGCTCGGTCCTGGAGCGCGCCCGCGATTTAAAAGCGCAACTCCTCGGATAAAATGAAACGACTCTTTCTTCTCTCCCTGCTCCTTTGGTTGCCCTCCTTTGGAGAGGTTAAACTCGTCACTTACAACATCCGCCAAGACACTCGCAGCGATCGGGGAGTGCGCGACTGGAGCTCACGAGCTCCGGGCTTGTTGGACTACCTCAAGACAGGTGGCTTCTCCATCATCGGCCTGCAGGAAGCCCACCATCACCAAGTCGAATTCATCGAAAAGGGACTCGCCGGATTTGGGCGCATCGGGGTGGGGCGATCCGATGGAAAAACAAGGGGGGAGTATTCCCCGATCCTTTTCGATTCCCGGAAATGGCGGGCCGACCCGGAGGACCAGGGGACCTTCTGGCTTTCCCCGACTCCCGAGGTGCCCGGCAGCACCGGGTGGGGCAACAAGGTGACCCGCATTTGTACCTGGGGGCGGCTGCTCGATGGCGAAGGGCAGGGGATTTACGTCTTTAACACCCACTGGGATCACGAAAGCCAGCCCTCCCGCGAAAAGGCTGCCGTCTTGATCCTGAAGCGGATCAGGGAGCGAAAGCAGAGCGATGACCCGGTGGTCCTGATGGGGGACTTCAATGCCACCACCGAAAACCCCGCCATCAAGGCCCTCCTCGAACCCGGCCTGGTCGTGCACCCGGAGGCACGACCGAAAAAGGTGACCTACAACTTCTGGAAGCAGGAGCTCAAGGACGGATTGGCCATTGATCACCACTTCATCAGCCCAAATCTACGCAAGGGTGCCTGCCTGGAAGTCCAGCAGGATGGCGACCCGGTCCACTCCGACCATCATCCGGTGGTCCTCGTGCTCCCGAACAAGGGATAAGAAATAGGGTTGAATAATCCCGTCAGCGGGAGCATCATATTTCCAGCCGATGGGGGCGTTCTGGTTTCGACTGAATGCTGGCAACGCTGGCTGCATGTGGAGGTTGATCGGTTGGCCTCCTTAAAAGCCGATCAAAACAAATAATTGCAGACTCTAACGAGCTCGCACTTGCTGCTTAATTGACAGCAACGTCCCAAACCTGACGCCTATTAAGGGGCGGGGCGACTACCTAATAGGCTGGCTGCCAAGCCGGGGATCCGGGCAAGGCGGTGAGAATCCACAGGATCATCGGATCAGCGGACGGGCCGGACGAGGCCCGCCGATCTTAAAGCAGCAAACGTCCGGCTAAACTTGTAGATGCCTTCGTGAAAGGCATTCAGGACAGGGGTTCGACTCCCCTCGCCTCCACCAGCCTTCGCCAAGGCTTCGGCTGGCAAGCCGGGGCCTTGGCGAAGGCTGCGCGCCAAAGCCGTGAGGCGACGGCGGGCTCGGGCCCCTCAAGCAATCCCCTGGGGAACATGTATTACGTCTATCTTCTCCGGAGTCGCGCTGATTCATCGCGGACCTACATTGGCCTGACGGACAACCTGCGCATTCGGTTGGCCAAGCACAACGAGGGCGGTTCATCTCACACTGCAAAACATCGTCCTTGGGAGTTGGTGACCTATCTGGCCTTCTCGACTCGGGAGCAAGCGGCGGATTTTGAGGGCTACCTTAAGACAGGCTCTGGGCGGGCCTTTGCCAAAAAACGCCTCTGGTAGGCTTCGGCTGGCAAGCCGGGGCCTTGGCGAAGACTGCGCGCCATAGCCTTCAGGCAACGGCGGGCTCGGACCTCTCAAGCAATCCCCTGAGGATCATGTATTCACGTTCATCTTCTCCGTAGTCGCGCTGATCTATGCCGGACCTACATTGGCCTGACGGACAACTTGCGCATGCGGTTGGCCAAGCACAACGAGGGCGGTTCATCTTTCGCCAAAGTGATGGCGTTTGTTTCCGCCGGTGCGTGGGTCTTCGATGACCATGAAGTGGTCAAAGCCTGTCGGGAAGCCACCTGAATAGTCGATTTTTGCTGGATTTCTAGGCATCCAGCCAGCATTTCAGGTGTTCAGAAAAGCACCATTCTAATGTCAAACTTTTCCCTAGCTGGATGCCCCTGTGGATGACTCTGGAATACCCGCCGGGAAAGTCGGCGTTGAAATAGGCGGACTATCGGCTCTCCTCCTTCATCCGCTTCAGCAAGGCGTTGAGGTCTTCCGGAGTGTTCACCGGGAGCTGGCAGGTTTGCCCGACACAATAATAGGCGGTGGTCCTGCCTTCGACCGCTTCCAGCCCAGCCGAGAAAGGGCTCACTTTGCCCTTGTTTCCAAGGATGATACGATCGGGGTCGAAGTGGGCGGCGGTGGTGAGGAGCATTTCAGTTCGTCCCTTCTCACCGGCGAGAACGAGCCGGGGTGGTTTTTGGAGCGAGAGGCGGAGTGCTCGAAGCATTTGTCCCATGCCGGCAGGCGATTCCTTGATCAGCGGCAGGTAGGATTTGAGGGTGGCTGCCGAGGCCTTTCGGTATCTCTCGTTTTCGGTGATTTCGGCGAGGAGGGCCAACTCGCGGGCGGCCACCGCGCTGGCGGTGGGTAGGGCTTCATCAAGTCTCCCCTTGAGGCGGAGGACGAGGTCGGCGCGCTTTTCAGCCTCAAAAAATCCCCCGACCGGGTGATCGTAGAAAAGGTCGAGCGAGCAGTCGGCGAGAACGAGGGCGAAGTCGAGATCCCGTGGGTCCAGACCGGCCTCGTAGAGCTTGCGCGTGCCGCGGAGCATGAGGAGGTAGCTTTGGGCCTGGGCGGTCTCGTCGCGGTCGCCCTCGCGCCAGCGATGAGCGAGGCGTTTGGCCTTGTCATCCCACAGTTTGCCTTTGATGAAAGTGTGAGCCTTGCGGGCGGCAGCGAGGTAATCCGGTTTGTTGAGAATGATTCCGGCCCGCGCCATCGCGCCGATCATGAGGCCGTTCCAAGAGGCGAGAATCTTGTCGTCGGTGGCGGGGGGAACCCGCTTGCTCCGAGCCTCGGCCAGCTTGGTCAGGATGGTCCTGACCTCTTTTTCTTCCTTTTCTCCAAGCTCACTTCGGAGATTTTGAAAGGAGAGCACGTTTTGGTTGGGGAGGGGGTCGGGGTCACTCTGATCGAGAAAGTTTCCTTCGGCTGTAAGGTCGAAGGCCTTTTGGGCGAAAGCGAGCTCGTCCTTGGTCAGGAGCTTTTCCAGTTCGGACAGAGTCCAGCAAAAGTATTTTCCTTCCTTTCCCTCGCTTTGGGCGTCCTGCGCACAAAAAAAGCCTCCTTGAGGGTGGGTGAGGTCTCGCAGGACATACGCGGCGATCCCTTCGACCACCTCGCGAAAGCCTTCCTCGCCCGATTGCAACCAAGCATCGAGATAGAGTTCCATCAACTGGGCTTGGTCGTAGAGCATTTTTTCAAAGTGCGGGGTCTTCCATTCGCGATCGACGGTGTAGCGGTGGAAGCCGCCCCCGACGTGGTCGTGGATGCCCCCGTTCCTCATCTGGCGGCAGGTCTTCAAGGCCGCGGCGACCGCCTCCTCGTTTCCGGATTGGATGAGAAAGCGAAGGATGTCGGCTTGGGGGAATTTCATCCCGGTGCCCAGTCCGCCCCACACCGGGTCGATTTGCGAGAGGATGTCCGGGATGGCTTGATCGAGGAGTTCCGCGCTGGGTTTGCTGTCACTCTGGGGAGCATGGAGACCGGAAAAGTAGTCCGCCATTTGCTCGTTCATTGTGTCGGCTTGCTCGATGATCTCTTCGCGTCGCGTCTTCCAGACGCCCTGAAGTTGTTTCAGAACGGTCGCAAAGCCAGGGCTTCCGTCGCGATCGGTGGGAGGGAAGTAGGTTCCTCCGGTAAGCGGTTTCAACTTCGGGGTGAGAAACATGTTGAGTGGCCAACCACCCGCCTCTCCGGTCATCGCTTGGTAGGCGGTGAGATAAATCTGATCGACGTCGGGCCGTTCCTCGCGATCCAGCTTGATCGCCACAAAATGCTCGTTGAGGTAAGCCGCGATCTCCTTGTTCTCAAATGACTCTCTCTCCATCACGTGACACCAGTGACAAGTCGAGTATCCGATGCTGAGAAGGATAAGCTTGTTCTCCTTTTCGGCCTTTGCAAAGGCCTCCTCTCCCCAAGGATACCAATCGACGGGATTGCGGGCGTGTTGCAGGAGGTAGGGGGATTTTTCTCCGGCCAGGCGGTTGGGTTTCCCGACGTCATCTTGATCGGCCCCCAGCGGGGAGATCAGCGGGAAGCCAAGGAGAATGAAGGGAAAGAACAGTCGAAAAGGGTGCATTGGCTTCGTTCTAGCGGATCGAAACAGAAACGGAATGATTTTCGGGCCGATCGTCGCGGTTGGTGGCTCTAACATTTGAGAAAAGCGTTTTTCTCCCGGCAGAATTGCGTTTAGTGTTCATCTGAACGATGGACTTGCAACGCAAATTGGAAATCCTTGCCGATGCCGCGAAGTATGACGCTTCTTGCGCCAGTTCGGGGGCGAATCGGCGAAACTCGTCGAATGGCAAAGGGGTGGGTTCAACGGGCGGGGCCGGCATTTGTCATTCCTATGCTCCGGACGGCCGCTGCATTTCCCTGCTCAAGGTCCTGCTGACCAACCGCTGTCTCTACGACTGCCACTACTGCATCAACCGCCGGTCCTCCAACGTCCAGCGGGCGGCCTTCACCCCGGCGGAGGTGGTCAAGCTGACCCTCGATTTCTACAAACGGAATTACATCGAGGGGCTGTTCCTTTCCTCCGGCATCATCCGGAGTGCCGATCATACCATGGAGCAGGTCATCGAGGTGGCTCGCTCGCTGCGCGAAGACCACGACTTCCGCGGATACCTGCACCTCAAGACCATTCCCGAGGCTTCCGTCGATTTGATCGAAAAGGCCGGTCAATACGCCGATCGGATCTCGATCAACATCGAACTGCCGAAAGAGCAGAGCCTGAAGACCTTTGCACCGGAGAAATCCCTGAAACGAACCCGTATCGCAATGGGCAAGATCCGTCATCGGGTGGAGAACGCGGCCGAAGTGCGGCGCGAAAGGCAGGGTCGCCGCAGTCCGGAGGGAAAGTTTGCCACGGGTCAAAGTACGCAGGTTATCGTTGGTGCTGATGATTCCACCGATCAGGTCTTCCTGAAGCGCTCGCACGACCTCTACTCCAACTATCGCTTGCGTCGGGTCTACTACTCGGCCTTCAGTCCCATTCCCGAGCCCTCGGCCATTCTGCCTTTGAAGGCCCCGCCCCTGGTGCGGGAGCACCGGCTCTACCAGGCCGACTGGCTCATGCGCTTTTACGGCTTCGAGGCGGGCGAGATCGTTTCGGACGAACGGCCCAATCTCGCTTTGGATCTGGACCCCAAGCTGTCCTGGGCGTTGCGGAACAGACAGTTTTTTCCCGTTGATTTGAATCGTGCCGAGAAGCTCCTGCTCTATCGGGTGCCCGGATTGGGAGTACGCAATGCCGACCGCATCCTGGGCATCCGGCGATACGGCAAGATCCGGGTGCAGGATCTCATCCGCCTCCGGGTCTCGCTGAAGAAGGTCCTGCCCTTCGTGATCACGGCGGACCATCATCCATCGTCGCGGGAGTTGGATCACGACAACCTGCGGGCCCGTTTCGCCCCGCCGCCCGAGCAGATGGAGTTGCATCTGAACACGCCGGGAAAGGGCTCGCCCTTGGGGCAGGTGATGGAATGAAATTGACATCGACCAAAAGCTCCTTGCTCTATGTAAGGAATGAGAACGATGATGAGCAGCAAGGGACAGATCACCGTGCCGGCGGAGATTCGTAAGAAGCTGAATCTCCGAAAGGGGGATCAGGTAGATTTTGAATTTGATGGGGAGGTGGTGAAGCTGATCCCGAAAAGGGGAACCTTGGAAGATTTGAGGAACTGTCTTCCGCAATCGAAGGTCTCGTTCACCGTCGAGGAAATGAATGAGACCAGTGCCAAGACGGCGTGTGAAAGCGGGAAGTGATGGAGGGAGTTGGTACCAGTGTTCTTGTGCGGATTGCGACCCGGGATGACCCGAGGCAACTGCGGAGAGCGGAGCGACTGATCAGGGAGCGGTTCTCGAGAGAATCTCCGGCGTGGGTGAGTTGTTTGGTGATCACCGACTTGGCCCGGGTTTTGGGCGCTCGATACCGATACTCGCGATCTGAAATTGCCAGCTTCATTGATCGACTGGGCCAAACTGACGGTTTCCTCCTTGAGGAGGTCGGCACCGTGATGGAGGCCGTTCAGTTTTATCGATCTTCAAAAGCCGACTTTGGAGATTGTCTGATCTTGGCAAGGAATCTTGCCCGCAAGGTCGAAGTGACCCACACCTTTGATCGCACGGCGGCGAAACTCGATGGGTTTCAACTGGTTTGAAGAGTGATGCTTTCGGTGGCAATCGATCTATCCTTTGAGGATTGGCGGGAGAAGGCTCGGGGATTGCTCCAGGCCGGGATCAAGCCGTCGGAAGTGCTTTGGGAAAGTGAGGGCGAGGCCGGGCTTTTTGGGGGAGGGAATGCCATCATTCCTCCTCCGGTGCACGCCCCGCCGAAGGTCCCGAAAGAGTTTGTGTCATTGGCGCACACCGTGTCGCATCATAGCTCTCCCGATCGATGGGGCCTGCTTTACGAGGTCCTCTGGCGCATGACCCAGGGTGGGGAGGCGAGCCTGCTGAAGCGGTCGACCGACCCGACGGTGGCGCGTCTCGCCCGGATGCGAAAGGAGATCGCGCGCGATGTCCACAAGATGCATGCCTTCGTGCGTTTCAAGAAGACCGGGGAGGATCCCGAAAGCGGGCGCGAGCAATTCATGGCCTGGTTTGAACCCGACCACCGCATCATGCCGCTCACCGCGAAGTTTTTTCAAAAGCGTTTCACCGGAATGGACTGGGCCATCTTCACCCCGACCGGGTCGGCCTCGTGGGATGGCCGGGAACTCCGCCTGGGTCCCGGAGTCGAGAAAGTGGAGGTGCCCGAGGAGGAACTTGATGAACTTTGGCGGGGTTATTATCGCAGCATCTTTAATCCCGCTCGCCTCAAGGTGAAGGCGATGCAGGCCGAGATGCCAAAGAAGTATTGGAAGAACCTTCCCGAGTCGGACTTGATCGAGTCATTGGTTTCGGAAAGTCGGTTTCGGGTCGACGGGATGCGGGAGGAGGCCCCGCGACCGGCCAACGCGGGAGGGAAGAATCCCTATCTCAAGCACCTGCGCGACCTTGATCGCTGCGACGACACCGTGGTCTTGCAACCCGATGATCACGTCGGCCGGCCTCTTGACAAATTGCGCGAACTGGCGGCCTGCTGTCAGGCCTGTCCCCTTCACGGGTCAGCGACCGGCACGGTGATGGGCGAGGGGCCGACCGATGCCGACATCATGATCGTGGGGGAGCAACCAGGAGACCAGGAAGACCTGGTCGGACGTCCCTTCGTGGGCCCGGCCGGACAGCTGCTCGATCGCTTCCTCGCCGAAGCGGGCATCGACCGCTCACAGTGCTACCTCACGAATGCGGTCAAGCACTTCAAGTTTGTCCCGAAGGGAAAGCATCGCCTGCACCAGAGCCCGTCGGTCGACGAAGTCTCCCGCTGCAAGCCGTGGTTGGTCGGTGAGTTGCTCCAGGTCAACCCCCGGGTCCTGATCTTGCTCGGGGCCACCGCCGCGCGTTCCTTGATCGGGCCCGGCTTCAAGATCACCCGGCAACGGGGCGTGGTCGAGGGCACATGGCTGGCCGACCGGGTGGTGGCCACGGTCCACCCGTCTTACTTGCTTCGATTGCAGAACCACTCCGACCGCGAAGAAGAAGAACGGGCCTTTCTGCAAGATCTCAAAGCGGCGGTCACACCTTGACCAGCTCCAGGCCGAGCGATTCGAAGGATGAGAAATCCTCGACGTTACGAGTCGCGAGGGTGCCGCCGTGCAGGAGCGCGGTGGTGGCGATCATGGTGTCGGTCTTTCGCTTTCGGGAGCGTCCGGTGAGGTTGAAATACTTGGCAGCTTGGGAGGCGAGTTCTGCGTCGAAAGGAATGGGGGCGGAATTCAGGATGAATTCCATGTCACGTACTTGGTGTGGATGAACCGGACCGATCAAGAATTCATACCAGGCAATGCTGCTGACTCGAAATTCCTCGCCAGCCATTGCCATTCGGCAAAACCACTCTTTGCTGACTGGCTCATCCTTGGTCAGGGCAATGAGGATATTGGTGTCCAGATGAATCATCGACTACCGGTCAAAGAGGGTTTCCCGATCCTCACGATATTCCACGAGATAGTCGGCAAGAGCTTTGCTCTGCTCTTCGTCTACCGGCTTGAGGCTTCGGAGGATCTCAAGCCGCCGCTGGAGGTCAGCATCATCGGACGGCCCCGGAGCTTTCAAGCCAGCCCGCAGCGCTTCGGCGGCCACGTCTTTCATTCTCCTCTTTTCCAACGTGGCCCTGAGCTTGAGCTCGGTCACCAAGTCCTCGGGAAGATCGATTGTGGTTTTCATAAAGCCAGCAAACCAGCAAACCAGCTTGCTGTCAAGTTGGTTGCGGCTGGGACGAGGGCGATCAAGTGCAAGAGAAGACCAGGGTTTTCGGGAGGCGGAGCCTTTTGAGTGCGGTGAGCATCACCGCTTTTTTGAATCGGGACGATTGATCTAGGGCGAAGGAAAAAGGACCGCCAGACTGGCTGGTTGGGAAGCTGGGGTCTGGTTCGCGGACGACCGGCAGGGCTCGACTTCAGACTCCTCCGCCGGGTCTCCCCAAAACATGATCTCGGACTTTGGATTGGCCCAGGTGACATACTCGATGTCGAGGGCGAGCCAGTGGTTGAGATGGGCGGCTTTCCAGTGGACAAAGGTCAGCATGCCTTCAAAAGCAGCCCTCGGATAGACCGCAGCATTGAGAAAGAACTCGTCGAATCCGAAATCGGGCCAGTTCGCCCCAACCATCGGGACCGAGCGGGTGCCCACTTTCACGTGGCCAGGGATGAGTCCCCTTTGGCGGCCCCAGATGAAGGCTTCACAGAGCAACCGGATCGGGAGTGGCTTGGCGGTCCCCATCAGTCCGGCCGCCGTCGTGTGATACCCACCCGGATTTCCAAGATCGTTTCCCTCGGCGGTGTCCCAGAAATAAGGGCAGCGCCAGAAACACAGGCCGCCCTCGGCCACCAACTCGGTGCGCTTGATATCGTGGATCATTTCCGCAGCGCGATCCGAGTCACTCATCGTGACAAGCCCGTCTTCTTCCATCGCTAGGAAGCGCCACATGGCCCCCGGGTTGTGGGCGACGGAGGACGATGCCATGAGGTAAACCTCACACCCTGCTTCGACCAATTCCGGGATCAGAAAGGACAGATCCTTGGCAAGATACACCCGGTAAACCAGGTCCGGGCGGATCTTGGCCAGATGTCGCACGGCCTTGAAGACGGGCTCTGAGGCGAGGAGGCGTTCGTGGCCGCAGTCGGGGCCTTGGAGCCGGGTGAAGCCGGAGGCGAGGTCGCTGCCGCGGAGGAAGGACTGAACGGTCGCAATGGCGGAGGATGGAAGCGTGCCGAGGGATTTGTGGTGGTTCTTTTCGTATTCGGCGAGGAAGTCGTCCCTGCCGAGCTTGACGAGTTGCCAGAGGGGAGCGGCATGGGTTCGTCTGGAGTGGCAGAGGGAAGATAAAACAAGGGTCCCTGAGAAGAGTTTTGATTGAAATCAAGGATGGAGTAGGTCAATCGTTCATGGAGAATCTCAGGCAAAGTGAATAGGGTCATCAGAATTTGCGAAACCCTCGGGACGATACCATCGGACTTGCCGAAGGCAGGAAGTCAGATAGCTTCGCGGCATGTCGATTACCGAATACGGAAATCAATGGGTTTGTGATCTCGTGCCCTACGAACCGGGGAAGCCGATTGAGGAAACGGCCCGCGAGTTGGGCCTGGATCCCGGAGAGATCATCAAGCTGGCCAGCAATGAGAACCCACTCGGGCCGTCTCCGAAGGCCAAGGAGGCGATGAAGGAGGCCATTGAACAGGCACACCTGTATCCCGACGGTGGGGGCTATCGCCTGCGCACTGCCCTCGCGGAGAAGCACGGGGTGGCCTTTGAAAACGTCGTGCTGGGCAATGGCTCAAATGAGATCATCGAGTTGCTCTGCCATTCCTTTCTGAAGCCCGGGGCGGCTCTCATTGCGGCGGAGCACGCCTTCGTGGTTTACAAGTTGATGGCGACCTTGTTCGGGGCGGACTACATTGAGGTGCCCGATCCGGGATTTGTGCATGATCTCCGGGCAATGAAAGCAGCCATTACTCCGGCAACCCGCCTCGTCTTCATTGCCAACCCGAACAATCCCACTGGGACGCTGGTTGGGCAGGACGAGATCGACCGTTTTCTCGATGGCCTGCCCGAGCACGTGGTGGCGGTCTTTGACGAAGCCTACTTCGAGTTTTTGGAAGAGCCGCCTGATACCGTACGCTACGTGAAGGAAGGACGGAACGTGGTGGTGATGCGGACCTTTTCGAAGGCGCAGGGCCTGTCAGCTTTGCGCATCGGGTATGGTCTCACCAAGCCTGAGATTGCGGGTTTGCTCAACCGGTCGCGGCAGCCCTTCAACACCAACGCGTTGGCCCAGGCGGCGGCTTTGGCCTCGATGGCCGATGAGGAACACATCGCGGCTACCGTGGCCAACAATGCGGTTGGGCGGGCCTTTTTTGAGTCAGCCTTTGCCCAGCGGGGGTGGGAATACGTGCCGAGTCACGCCAACTTTGTTTTGGTCAAGGTCGGAGATGGCGATCGGGTCTTTGCCGAGCTTTTGAAGAAGGGAATCATCGTGCGGGCGATGCGCGGATACAAACTTCCAGAATGGGTGCGTATCTCGGTGGGAACGCCGGGGCAAAATGACCGTTGCTTGGCGGAGTTGGATCGGTTGCTTTCGGAATGACGAGGCATGTCTGAGACCATTGCGGCAATCGCTACCCCACCGGGCACGGGGGCAGTTTCAGTGGTGCGGGTTTCGGGCGTGCGGGCCTGCGAAATTGCCATGGCGGCCTTGCAAAAGGGGGCTCTACCCAAGGCTCGAAAGGTCGGGCTGCGCCGGATTCTCGATGACCAGGGCCGGGTGATTGACGAAGGAGTGATGGTGGTCTTCCCGGGGCCGGCGAGTTACACCGGCGAGGATGTGGTGGAATTCACCGGCCATGGCGGCGTGATCGTCACTCGCAAGGTCCTGGAGCGATTCCTCGAGTTGGGCGCGTCACCAGCTGGGCCGGGGGAGTTCACCCAGCGTGCTTTTTTGAACGGGCGGATGGACCTGACGCAGGCCGAGGCGGTGATGGATTTGATTTCGGCCCAGACCAGCCTGGCCTTGCGATCGGCCAACGAGCAGTTGGAGGGGCGGCTCGGCCGCCATTGCGCGGAGATCCGGGAGGCCTTGCTTGGGGCCACGGCTCAGCTTGAGGCCTACATCGACTTTCCGGAAGAAGACATCGATCCGGCGGTGGGGGCGGAACTGGCGGCCGGCCTACGGGAGCAGCTCGCGCGGATCGAAGGCCTTCTGGCCACCGCTGATCAGGGGAGAATCCTGCGCGAAGGGGTCCGGACGGTCATTTTTGGAAAGCCCAACGTGGGGAAATCGAGCTTGCTCAATCGTCTTTTGGGATACCAAAGGGCCATCGTCAGCGATCGGGAGGGAACGACTCGCGATACCATCGAGGAAGTGGTTAACTTGCGGGGCATTCCCCTCCGGCTCATCGACACTGCCGGGGTGCGAGAGTCCGACGATGACATCGAGCGCGAGGGTATGGCGATGACTCGGGGGCAGGTCGATCGGGCTGATCTGGTGCTCGAGGTGAGGGATCTTTCCCGTCCTCCGGAAGAAGGGGATCCGGAGGTGCCGGACGGAGTGCGGCGGTTGTTGGTTCTCAACAAATGCGACCGTGAGGATGCGGCCTGGGCGGGCTCGGAAGGGGTCCGGATTTCCTGTCAATCGGGGGAAGGCTTTGAGGATCTCGAGGAGGCCATCGCTGAAAAACTCGCTCTCGATGAATCGCACTGGGGTGACCACTCGATCGCGGTGAATGCTCGTCATCAGGCCTGTCTGGTCCGGACCCGGGAAAGTCTGAGTCGAGCGGTGGCTTCGTTGGAACAAGGCGAGGAGCCCGAACTGACTTCTCTTGATTTGCGCGAGTCGCTCACTGCCGTCGGGGAAATTGCCGGTGTGGTGGACACCGAAGAAATTTTGGGTGAGATTTTCGGGAATTTTTGCATCGGGAAATGAGCAGAAAAAAACAAAGAAAGCGGCTTTCCCTCGACTGGTCTCTCCTGGCCTCTTCGGGGATCTTTTTCCTCCTCGGGCGCTTTATTGCTCCGCAATATGAACAGAAATTTCTCGAGGCCGGCTTCATCGATGAGATTTTTCCGGTTTCCCGATACTCGATCATCCTCTCCGGGCTCTTGTTTGCTTTGTTTCTGGTGGTGTTCCTCTTTCGTTTTATCCGCCCGAAGTCATGAGTCGGTCGATCGTGATCCACACCGGAGCGGGGATCTCCGCCGGGGTTGGGGGGGCACCTTTCGTTGTCGCGACCATCGAGGTCAATCTTGATGACCCCGGGCCCGTTTACGCTTTGATCGGGTGGTGAACGGGAACGCGGGTGAGGGATTGCTGGAATTGGTGGACGAACTTCTTGCATGAAGTCTTGCCTGAGGGGCAAAAACGGCGAGGTTGGGTACGTTCTATGAGGATCATGAAATTGCTTTTCCTGGTGTTTTTCTCTTTGGGCTTGGTCCTATCGGGTGCCGAGACCGATGCCGGAGGGGGAGGATCGGCCAGCAAGTGGCGGGAGGGCTTGGGAGCGAGTGATTTCGCGAGGCGTGAGGAGGTCATGAGAGATTTGTGGAAGGAGGGTGAGAAGGCCTTGGCACTCCTGCGGGACCTGAGTGGCGATCGTAATCCCGAGGTGGCGACGCGGGCCCGCATGGTTCTGCGAAAGATCCAGTTGGGCATCAACCCGGACACCCCGGCCAAGGTGGTCCAACTGATCGAAGAATATTGGGCAGGGTCTTCGCGGGAAAAGGTGGCCATTCTCAGGCGATTGAATGGCGAAGCAGGGTTTGAGTTTTTGTTTCGGCTTGCCGCGATGGAAACCGACCTTTCAGTCCGGCGCCAGATCGACGAATTGGTGGCAGCGCAGATGCCCCTCAAGGTGCGGGATCTTCTCAACGAGGGAGAAAAGGAGGAAGCGAAGCGCCTCCTTGCCATGAGCGGGCAGTTTGAACACATGATCCGGCTCGGTCATCTCCTGCAATTGGAAGGCAAGCTTGGGGATGAGATTGCCCGTCTACGAACGACGGAGGACCCTGGAGAGCAAAAAAGATATCTCGCTTACCTGCGAGTGATGGGAGACCCGGTCATGTTGCGGCGGGAAGCGGCTCGGTTGGGGGACCGGAAGACCGAATCGCTCGCGGCTCTGGTGGCAGGCGATTTCGTGCCTTATTTCGAGGAGGTTGCGGAAAACGGGCGGATGTCGGATGACTTTCGCAACTACTTGCGTTGGATCCTCGCGGGAGAAGCAGGTGACCGGATAGCTCAGGAAAAGATCTTGGGCGAAGTGCTCGAAGACGCCAAGCATGAGACTGGTGGGGAGTCTGCGCGGGTCACTCTATTCAAGATGGGACATGGGGATCGTGTCATTGCTTCCCTGCCGCCCGAGCGCTTTTCGGTGGTGGTGGATTATCACGAAATGCAGGAGGATTTTGCGAAAGTCGAAGAGCTCCTTGAATTGCCGTCGGCCGAAAAATTTGACCAATGGCTGGAGGAATGGACTGCGGTGGCCGATCGGGAGTTGTCAGCGGGTGGGTCGCGGCCGGGCTTCGACCGACTGATGGCGGCGGTGGGCTTTTTGGAGGGACGGGGGCGAGTGGAAGAGGCGGTGAAGTGTTGTCAGGTCTTGTTTGATCTGACCCGGAAACACGACGACCTTGACCGGGACGACTGGATGGATTCCCTTTTTTATGCCGCTCCCAAGGCGGTGCTGACCGGGGTGGCGCGCGAGATCGATGAGTCCGAACAAGTGGTCTCGATCATCTTCCAGGAAATCCCGCGCGGGTCTGACTATCACGTTTGGCTGTTTTCCCTTCTTGGAGAGGAGGATCCGAAGTTGACCACGCGGGAGCGGGTCCTTTTGACCTTTTCTTTCTCCAACCGCAGCGCGCCCCTCGTTGACCCCACTACCTTTGCACGCTACTTCGAGCGGATTTTTCAGCGGATTGTCGGGGGTGAGGATCGATCTGAGGAACTCGGCAAGCTGTTGCGGCTTTTGATCGGTCGAAATCGCGGCGAGGAGATGATGCGGGTTCAGCTGGCCAAGGCGGAAGCTGGCGATCCCAACCACTACTTCATGGGCCTGCTTGCCTATGACAGTGGCGAAAAGAAAAAGGCTGGGGAATCCTTCGCCCAGGTCGAACTGGACCCTGAAGATGCCGAGCCGCAGGTTTTGTTCGAGCTTGGTCTTCTGATGCAGGAGGCTGGGCTGCCCTCCGGGGATGAACTGCTTGCCAAGGCCATGCTCTATTTCGAAGGCAGCCCTCAGACTCTTGAGGCCTTTGCCAAAGCTTGTGTCCACGTTGGCGATCTTCCAAGGGCGCGGGATTTTTACGAAAAGGCCCTGTTGTGTTCGGAGGCCCTGCCGGGGGTTGGAGGATACAGCCCCATGCTTGCTTACCTGGAGGAGTTGTCATCGCTCACGCTTCTGCTCAAGGATTGGCAGAGGGCCCTGGCTTACCGTGAGGCTTACGCGATGCTGGTCTCCTTTCGGGCGGGCCTCAATTATGGGCACTACTACTCCCGATATCGCTTCCAGGCCTTGGTCGCTCGCGGGGCTGTGGCGATGGAAAACGGAGATGTCGTCGAGGCCGTGGCCGCTTTCGGGGAAGCTCACCGCATCCTTCCACGCGACGGTTACCTCGCCAACGAACTTTTCCCGGTGATGCGTGAAGTTGGGTTGAGCGTTTATCACGACCAGCTCTTCGCGCTCTCAGCACGCCATGCCCGCGAAATGATCGAGCGCTATCCACTGGATGACAATGGCTACAACAACTTCGCATGGATGGCCTCGCGCGCCAATCGTTGCCTTGATGAAGCCGAGGGTTATCTCAAGAAGGCCCTTGAGTTGAATCCCCAATCGGCGGCCTACCTTGACACCATGGGCGAGATTTACTTTGCCCGCCAGAACCGGGAGGAGGCGGTCAAATGGAGCCGTAAGTCGCTGGCCAATGCCACCTTGGGCGAAGCCATGAAGTGGGAGTTACACTACCAGAATCAGCGATTCCACAAGGGGTCTTTTCCGCCAAAGTGACCGTCGAGCTGTGGAGATCAAAAAGGTGGGGTCGTGCTGCGCAAGTAAGCGAAGAGATCGCGCAGATCTGTGTCGCTTAATCCGTTGAGCAGGCCGGTCGGCATCAGGGAGGCTTTTGAGCTTTCAAGATGCGCGATCTCGGCTCGGGGAAGGACGCGGGCCTGCCCGGTGATTTGGCGCAAGACCACCCGGTCCTGATTGATTTCCTCGCGAAATCCGGAGTAAACATCGCCCGACTTCATGCGTACGATGCAGTGCTGGAAGCCTTCGCGGATTTCCGCGCCCGGGGCGACGATGGCCAGGAGCAGGGCCTCTTGGTCGCTCCGTTGGAAGCTCGTGAGATCAGGTCCCACTTGGCCCCCTTTTTGGAACATGCGGTGGCAACTGGCACAACGAGTGACAAAATGAGCTTCTCCTTTTTTGGGAACCCCACCGCCTGAGGCGACGACCCCCCGAATCCGTGCCAACTCGTCCTCGAAATCCTGTTCCGTTGATTTTTCTCCCCAAAGCTTTTTCACGAGTTGGTTGATCTTGGGATCGAGATGCAATTCGAGTCTCTCCTGAAGCAGATCCCCGTCGCCGGAAAGATCAAGCTGTCCCGAGGAAGCACGTTGCAGGAGAAGGAGTGCGGAATGGCGGTTTCCCACCAGCAAATCGAGGGCCGCACTGCGCAAGTCGGGGGCCGAGGACTGGACTCGTTTCAGTGCCGCTTCCCGGGTCGCTTCGCTTGTTGCCCGCCCGGTCAGGGCGACCAGACAAGCGGTTTCGATGGCAGGGGAGTCTCCTTTTGTCAGTAGGGTCCCCAGTGCCTGACTGATCGATTCATCAGTGACTCCGCCAAGAATAGCGATCAATTCGACCCGCTTTTCTTCGGGGGCAGCGTGGTCCATGATCACGACGAGGGCTTCTTGCTCGGCCCCGGCGGCGTTGATGCGCAGCTTCAAGCTCAGGGGGAGTTCCCTGACCAGCTTATCCAACTCCGTCTTCAGGGACGGGGGAAAGTCGCCGGGCGGACGATCGGCAAAGGCGGCATTCAAACCTCGAATCAGGAGATGCCGGGAGGGCCCGTCAGGAGCCAGTTGAAAAAGTCGTGCGCTACGAACCAGAGAGTTCCGGTTTCCTTCCGTTGCCAAGCGACGAACAAGATTAGACAACACCGTCTTTTTGACGATTTCAGCTCGCCAGAACGAGGAATCGGAAAGGATGTGCTCGAGTTTGTTGAGGTGTTCGGGCGCGGTCGCCTCGAAGGCCCACCAGACGAGCAGGGGGAGGTGGGGGTCGTTCGCAAGGTCATCCCGTCGAGCCAAGGCTGCTGCCAGTTCCAGTCCGTCGGTCCCCCTGATTCGTTTTGCCGAGCATGCTATTTCTGCCAGCACCTCGCGATCTTGTTCGCTCGCCGCCAGCGCCAAGAGACGGGATTGGGACGGTCGACTGGACGGGGAAGCCTCGCTCATCAGGCGTAGTGCCCAGCGTCGCACCTGCGGGTCGTCACGGTCGAGAGCGGCGACAAAGTCGGCGTTCCCCATCGCGACCTCAGCCCAAAAGTGATCGATGGTTTGGCTGCTCACGAGTGGAGCTTCCTTGGCCGATTGACGAAGCAAACGGAGGGCAGTCTGTCGCTCCCAGCGGGAGGGTGAATTTAATCGGGTCACCAGTCCTTCGGGTTCAAGGTTTCCCAAGTTTTCCGGCGAGGGAGTCCGGGCGCCCTTGGGGCGGATGCGGTAAATCCGTCCATGGTCGGGATCGAGGCGTCCTTCATGGTTGCGGTAGTGGTTGACCTGACGGTCATACCAATCGGCGAGATAAAGCGAACCGTCCGGGCCGGGCGCAATCATCACCGGCCGAAACCACGGGTCATCCGAACGAATAACGCGTTCAAGGTCGCGCGTCTGAAAGGTCGATCCGTCCCGGAAGATCTCACTCAGCACGATGTTGTTATGCAGGACATCGACACCCCACAGCTTGCCGCGATAGCGGGGCGGAAGGGCCGCTTCTTCATAGATGACAAACTGGTGAGTGAAGCGGGCCACCGGAGCATTTTTCATCGCTTCAAAGTAGCCGTAGGCATGAGGATTGGTCAGGGCGCCGTGCTTGTTCCAGCCCTTGCGATAATAGGCCCCGGGGCGGTAGTGAAAACCGCGGGTGTTCCCACCATTGTGTCCCGAAAAGATCCGCCCGTTGCGGTCGATCTCGACGCCAAAAGCATTGCCACCACCTTCGGCGAAGATTTCGTAGACTTTGCGGACGGGATGATAGCGCCAGATATTTTGGCCCATTGAGGTGACGGCTTCGCTCTCGGGATCCTGGTCCGGTCGGGTGATCGCCGCACTGACCGTGCTGCCTTGTGCGCCATAGAGCCAGCCATCGGGTCCCCAGGTCAGGCTGTTGGCAAGGGAGTGGCTGTCCTCCAGCCCAAAGCCCCGCAGGTGCACCTCGATTTCGCCATCGGGCACATCGTCTCCGTCGCGATCGGGGATAAACAGGAGGTAGGGTGGGTTGGTGACCCAGATGCCGCCGTCGCCATGGGCCACGCTGGTGGCCATGTTGAGTCCGTCGATGAACACCTTGTGCGAGTCAAAGTGACCATCGCGATTGGTATCCTCGTGAATGGTGATGCGGTCTTGGCCGTGGAAGGGGGAATCCTCAGCGTGCGGTGGCGGGGGAGGCATGCGGTCGTATGCCACCCGCCAGACCAGATCTCGACTCAGGGGCTTGAGCCCGGCGGGGTTGGGATACTGCCGGTATTGCACCACCCAGAGTCGACCCCGGGCGTCGAAGCTCAGGTGGAGAGGTTGCGCCACGAGTGGTTCGTGGAGGATCAGATCCACCTCGAGGTCATCGGGGGTGTGGATCTTTGCCCGTGATTCGGCGGGAGACAGGGCCTGGTTTTCGCTTTCGTGGGCCGAGCGTGAGGTCCGGGTGATTGCTTCGAAGATCTCGAGTCCGTTGGTGGGGGGCGGCCCTCCGGGGCCCGGACGGAAGGCCCAGTCCCCAGCCAACACGATGGCGTCATCCCCACGAACAAGGAGGGGGGCCCGCCCTTTGAATCCGCCACGGCCTTCGTGGTCATAGAGGCGGATCGCCACTGTCATCTCGGCGCCCGGCTTGAGCAGGTGGTCGGGCACGCTGAAGCGGCCTTTTTCCCCGAGGCCATTTCGATAGCGCGGCGGAAAG
>JALQTQ010000260.1 GCA_023263995.1 Akkermansiaceae bacterium
TGATCTCTATGATATTGTCGCCCCCCCGGTTTTGGAATCAAGGCAAAGCGAGCTGCGCGGCCTGCCGGAGTGGTATGCGATTGTCGCCCCCCCGGTTTTGGAATCAAGGCAAAGCCGTGGTCGTCGCCAGTTGCCCATAGAGCGAAGCTTCCTATTTGGTGCCAGGCCCCCAGCGTGGTTCGGTCATTTCACTCTCCCATTGATCCAACATCGCGAGCATTTTCTTGAGCCGTTCGGGATCACGGTCCGCCAGATCATCTTCCTCACCCGGGTCCTTCGACAGGTCATAAAGGACCGGCGCGGTCTTGCTCATGCGCTCATGATAGATCTTCCACTTCCCCAGTCTCATCGCACGGTCTCCCCTGCTCCCGGCCTTACGCCAGTAGAGCGGACGTTCGGGAAGGGATTTTCCGCTTTGCCATGAATCGACCAAGGAAATGCCATCGAGCTTCCACGACTCCTCGACTTTTCCACCGGCGATTTCGATGAAGGTCGGTATCAAATCAAGAGCAATCACCGGATCATCGATGACCATTCCGGGCTCGATTTTTCCCGGCCAACGAATGACCCACGGGACCCGCACCCCACCCTCGTGCAACGTTCCTTTTTTGCCTTTGAGCGGAAAATTATCGGCCCCCAACTGGGTCTGTCCACCATTGTCGTTGGTGAAGATCACGAGGGTATTGTCATTGAGCCCCTCGCTTTGCAAGGTATCAAGCACCTTACCGACATTGGCATCAAGCGACACCAGAAGCCCCGCATAGTTGCGACGCCTCGCCTGCGCGATGGCCGACAGTTTCTCGACATCGCCCGCCTTCGGTTGCAAGGGCCCGTGCGGCGCGGTGAAGGACAGGAAGAGAAAGAAGGGCTTGTCCTTTTTCTCCCGAATGAAGCGGCAGGCCGCATCACCCAGCCGGTCAGTGACGTAACCGATCTCGGGAGTGGCTTTGCCATTCTCCTGAATGACCCGATGCGGTCCGGGCGAGTCCATCGGGAAGTAGGGACGCGAACCCTGCAGCAACCCATAGAACCACCCGAACCCGCGCTTGTTGGGATGAAAGGCCTCGGGATAACCGAGATGCCACTTCCCGATCAGAGCCGTCTCGTATCCCAGTTTCTGCAAGCGCTTCACCCCGAAGGTTTCCGAGAGCGGCAAACCGTCCTCTGTCCCCGGCGGCAGGTTGTTGTCGTATCCGAAGCGTTCCTGATACCGTCCCGTCATCATCCCCGCCCGCGAAGGCGAACACACACACCCACTCATGTAGCCATTCGTCAGGCGGGCTCCGTCCTTTGCCAGACTGCTGATTCGCGGCGTCAGCGCCTTGACATCGGGACGGCAGTTGGGCTGGAAACCGAAGTCCGCATAGCCGGCATCATCAGAATACAGAAGCACGATGTTGGGAGGCTTGGCGGCCAGCAGAGCCGAAGGACACATCATCGCAAAAAGCGCAGAACACAGCAGGCCGATTCTCTTCATCCCGCCGAATACGAAACCTCATCTCCGGATCTCGCAACTTTGCCAAATTCAGTTCCAGCCGAGAATGACCTTGGCTCCGCCACCGCGAACCGTAGGCTGCCAGGAATGAGGACGGTCTCTTGAGAGCCTTCCGGCCCATCACTTCGTCATCCCACCCATGACTCCGCTCCGCCTTGTCCTTCCCCTTCTCTTCCTTGCCAACACTCTTGCCGGAGCCAAGGACCCCAACATTCTCTTCATCTTCACCGATGACCAGAGCTTCCGCACGGTGAGCTGCTACCCGGGAGCCTACAACTACGCCCACACCCCGAACATTGATCGCTTGGCCAAGACCGGGATCCGCTTTGACCAGGCTTACATCGGAGCCAAATGCGTCCCCTCGCGGGCTGGCATGCTCACCGGCCGATTCCAATATGCCTGCGCGGAAGGCCCGAAATACAAGTGGTGGACCACCGCTTTGCGGAAGAAGGGCTACTACACCGGGATGATCGGAAAGTGGCACTGGGGCAAGGGAGCGGAAGCCCACCAACACGGCACGGCTTGGGACTGGTCGGTCATATGGGATCACGGCCAATACGACATGGCCGGTGGCTACTACTACGACCAAAAGGTGATGATCAACGGAGGACCACCCGAAGACCTCGGGGGCTACAGCACCGACCGATACACCGAACTCACGGTCGATTTCATCAAAGACCGAGCGAAGGATCCCGACCAGCCCTGGTTCCACTGGGTCGCTTTCGCGGGCGTGCATGGTCCCTACACGCCCGCCAAACGCCACCTCGGCACCCTGAAGGAGAAAGCAAAAACAGCGGTGCCCAAGGACATCTACGGCCCCCGCTCCGGCAAGCCGGTCCACATGCAGAAAAGCCTCTGGAAAAAAGGCCCCGACGGCGAGCCCGTTTACAAGGGCCAAACCCTCGACTTTTGGGCCAAGCAGCAAACCGAAGCGGTGGCCTCGATCGATGAAGGAGTGGGCCAAATGCTCCAGGCTCTCCGGGAAACCGGCCAACTGGCAAACACCATCATCATTTTCACCTCGGACCAAGGATACGTCTGGGGTCACCATGGACTGAAAGGGAAAATCCATCCCTATGCCGCGGCCATCCGCTCTCCCCTCATCGTCTCCTGCCCGGACCGCTTTCCAGTCGGCAAAGTCTGCCAGTCCCCGGTCAGTGGAATGGACCTGATCCGAACCTTCCATGCCCTCGCCGGAGCCGAGCCCGATCAGATCCTGCACGGGCGCGACTTCACTCCGCTCCTGAAGGAGCCGGAATCGCCCGAGGTGGCCGCATCGTGGAACCAAAGCCCGACCATGATGACCTACACCCGGAACACCTACACCGCGGAAGCGATGGCGGAAAAGATGAAGGCCAAATCTTGGGGAAGTTTCCAATTCGGCACAGGCGGGATGCGCGTCGCAAAAGGCCCGCTCGATGCCGACAACCCGGGCGATGCCTTTCAACCCTGCTACTTCATGATCACCGACGGAACGCATAAATACATCCGCTACCTTTTCCCGAACCGCATCGAGGAACTCTACGACAGCAACCAGGACCCCGATGAACTGACCAATCTTTCCGAGAAACCCGGCTTCGAGGAACGCGTCCTCGAAATGCGACGGGCGCTGATCGCCCACCTGAGGCAAACAGGCGGCGCGGCATTCGTCGATCACCTCCCCGAACCGGTCACCGGCAAAGAACGACCTCACTTCAGGACCCGGAGGGCAGAACAAAGCGACCACCACCACCCCCCGGTTGATCAACTCCCAGGCGACACCACCGTCTGGCACGTCCCCGGCAAAAATCGCGTTCATCTCGAGGGTTGCCGTCGCCTACCCGACGACCGGAGCGGGATGATCACAATGACCATGGCCGAAGCCCAAAAAAAAGGACTCCCGCCCTGCTCCCGCTGTCCGGGCAGCACCACCGCAGGCAAGTGAAATCCACCCGCGATCGCGTAACTTTTCCCATGAAAACGATCCTTCTTTTCCTTCTTGCTCTCACTTCCCCGCTCAATCTGCAAGCTCAGGACTCGTCACCGTGGTCCTTCACCAGTATCCCAGATTTCCTCAACTTCGACATCGAATACCCACAGGAAGGCTGGGAGGACAGCCTTGGATTCATTCTCGAATCGATGAAAAAAGACGACCCGGCCTTCGTGATGGTGGCCGGTGATCTCGTGATGGGACACTGGGGACCTACAGCGGACTCGGTCAATCAATGGGCCGACCGCTTTTACCCGCAATGGATCCAGCGCTGGCGAGACCACGACCTCAAGATCTACGCCGCCATCGGTGACCATGAGATCGGAGACAATCCGTGGCGGGGAGAAAAAGCCAAACTTGTTCCGGTCTACAAGGAGGCCTTTCGACGCCACCTCAGGATGCCTCTCAACGGCCCCGAGCACATGAAAGGCACGGCCTTCTACTGGGTCCACCGCAACGCCCTTTTCGTCGCGGTCGATGTCTTCGAGCAAGGCAAAGGCAAACAGGGAGAAATCGCGGCAGGGGTGACCGGAAAGCAACTCGCCTGGTTCAAGCAGGTTCTCAAGGACCACCGCGATCAGGTCGCCCACATCATCGTGATGGGCCACACCCCCGTTCTGCGCCCGGTCCGCACCTTCAGTTCGTCGGGCATGCTCACCGAAAAGGGAGCCGATTCGGCCTTTTGGAAAACGATGGCCACGTATGGCGTCGATCTCTACCTCTGCGGAGAAGTCCACGCCGTGACCTGCAAGCAACGCGACGGCATCTGGCAAATCGCCCACGGTGGACTCCTCGGACGCACCACCCAACCCAACTACCTCGCCGTCACGGTGCATCCCAACCGCATCGAACTCACCCTCAAGGAAATCAACCTTATCAATGGTACCGGCCGCCTGCCCCAGCACCAAAAAAGCAAAGGCCCATGGGACACCCTGACCGTGACCGAAGACCGAAAAAAGAAAGGCTTCACGACCATCGGCCAAGCCACCATCGACAAGACGAAAAGCCGCAAAAGCTTCTCCAAACTCACCGGGTTTTTCGACGAATCAACCAACCCGTAAAAGCGATCTCATCGTCCCGAGCGCAGGGACAGGCTTTTGAAGTTGGAAAGTCCTTCCTCACACTTCCGTATCCTCCCAACACACTAATGAGACGTCTCTTCCTTTCCCTCCTCCTCGCGCCGACCCTCCTTGCCCAGGAAAAACCTAACGTCATTTACATCCTCGCCGACGACCTCGGATACGGTGATCTCTCGATCTACGGGCAAAAAAAAATCAAGACTCCCCATATCGACCGCATCGGCAAGGAAGGCCTGAAATTTACCGCCCACTATTCCGTCAACACGGTGTGCAGTCCTTCCCGCGCGGTCCTCATGACCGGCCAACACCCCGGCAC
>JALQTQ010000261.1 GCA_023263995.1 Akkermansiaceae bacterium
CGAACGATGCTGCCATGCCGAAATCTAAAGCAACTCGGCGTCACCGCCGAGTGTTTTCAGTCCGACAGACTCCTAGCACAGATCCTGCTGGGGACCACAAATCATGGCCACTCCGCACTCCACTCTCGATAAGGCTCTTCAGGTCAACCTCGATCCCCGGCGGTATGGAACCTTTGCGGAGATCGGGGCGGGGCAGGAGGTGGTGCGCTGGTTTTTCCTGGCGGGCGGGGCGGCCGGTACCATTTCCAAGAGCATCTCGGCCTACGACATGAAGGTGAGCGATGCCATCTACGGGCGCTGTTCCCGTTATGTCTGCCGGGAGCGTCTCGAGAGCATGCTGGAATACGAACAGGACCTCAACCTGGAGCGCCTGCGCTCGGAACGGGGAGACACCACCGCCTTCTTCACCTTTGCCGACACCGTATCGGCGCGGAATTTCCATGGCACCAACGAATGCCATGGCTGGATGGGCGTGCGCTATCAGGCGCACCCTCGTGATGAAACGAGCCAGATCGTGATCCACGTCCGCATGCTCGACAAAACGAATGCCCTGCAGCAGGAGGCCCTCGGGATCGTGGGGGTGAACCTTCTTTACGGAGCCTGCATGCTGCACCACAGTCCCGACCAGCTCATCGAGTCCCTGCTCGACAATCTCAGCACCGAGCGCATCGAGATCGACATGATCGAGTTTTCCGGCATCGAGTTTCGACATGTCGACAACCGCCTGATGAGCTTGAAGCTGGTGCAGCTCGGGCTCACCAATGCCGCGATGTTCGGGGCCGAGGGCAAGGTCCTGCAGCCGTCCGAAGTGCTTCGCAAGAAGGCGGTGTTGGTCGAGCGGGGGAGCTTCCGTCCGGTCTGCAATTCCAATGTCGACATCATGCGCTGTGCCTACGAACGCTTCAGCGAGGAACCCGGGGTGGACAAGGACTCGGTCCTGCAGGTCATGGAAATCACGATGCGCAATCTCATGGCGGACGGGCAGATCGATTACCGGGACTTCCTGGCTCGTGCGGACATGTTGGTGGCGAGCGGGATGACCGTTCTCATTTCTGACTATTTTCAATACTACCGACTCGCGGCCTACCTGGCCCGATACACCAAGGCCAAGATCGGGATCTCGATGGGGATCGGCAGCCTGCGCGAGCTCTTTGACGAGAGGTACTACACTGGGCTGGAGGGCGGGATTCTCGAGTCCTTTGGTCGGCTCTTCAAGAACGACCTGAAGCTCTACGTCTATCCTCTGCGTGAGGCCGGTAAGGACGAGCTCACCACCACCGAGACCCTGAAGATCGCCCCGGAATTGCGCAGTCTTTACGATTACCTCATCAAGCGGGGGTGCATCGAGCAACTGCACAACTATGACCCGGAATGTCTCACCGTCTTTTCGCGCGACGTCCTCGCCAAGATTGCCAAGGGTGACGACAGCTGGGAAGCAATGGTTCCGCCGGAGGTGGCCGAGGTGATCAAGTCGCGGGGTTACTTCGGCGTGCGGTAGTCAACTCCTGGTTTCAAGCAAGGGGTTTGGGGTGTTGTCGTTCCTTGCCCAGGCAGAAGAGGACCGGGACCACGAACATCGTCATCAGTTCGACGAGCATTCCGCCGAAGATGGGGACGGCCATTGGGACCATCAGGTCGGCCCCGCGGCCGGAGCTGGTGAGAACGGGCAGGAGGGCCAGGAGGGTGGTGGCGGTCGTCATGAGGCAGGGTCGGACCCGTCGTTTACCGGCGGCGATGGTGGCCTCTCGGATTTCTTCCACGTTGATTGGTTTCGACTCTTTGAACTTTTGACGAAGGTAGGTGGAGATGACCACCCCGTCGTCGGTGGCGATGCCGAAGAGGGCGAGGAAGCCGACCCAGACAGCGGTGGAGAGGGCCACCGGTCCCATGTTGAAGAGGTCCCGGATGTTGTGGCCGAAGAGGTCGAGGTTCATGAAGCCGGGGTGGCCGTAGAGCCACAGCATGAGGAATCCGCCGGCCCAGGCCACCGCCACGCTGGTGAAGACGGTGAGGGTGGCGAAGGTGCTCCGGCTGTCGAGGTAGAGAATGATGAAGATGAGGGCGAGGCAGAGGGGCAGGGCAATCATCAGGGTGCGGTTGAACTCCAGGGCGGCTTGGTAATTGCCCGCGAAGTCATAACGTATGCCGGACGGGCGTTTGAGGGTGCCCTCGTCCTCGAGTTGCTTGAGGTGACGTCGCGCGTTTTCCACGACATCGACTTCGGCGAAGCCGTCGAGCATGCCGAAGGTGACGTATCCGGTGAGGAAAGTGTCCTCCGCCTTGATGTTCTGGGGCCCGCGTTGGTAGCGGATTGCGGCGAGCTGGGAGAGCGTGATTTCGTCGCCCTGCGAGGTGGTCACAAGGATTCTGCCGAGTGAGTCGATGCTGTCCCGCTTTTCCCGCTGGTATCGGATCTGAACGAAGTAGCGTTCGCGGCCTTCGACGGTCGAGGACACAAGGCGCCCGCCGATGGCGGTTTGGATGGCGTCCTGGACGTCGGTGATGTTGAGGCCGTAGCGGGAGGCGGCCTCGCGATCGGGAATGATTTCAAGGTAGGGTTTGCCGACGATGCGGTCGGCATTCACGGTAGCGGGGTCCAGTCCCTCGATGGCTCCGCTGCGGAGGTGGCGCTCGATTTCCAGTCCGAAGCTCTCGATGGTCTCGAGGTCCGGGCCCTTGATCTTCAGGCCCATCGGGGCCCGCATGCCGGTGCGGAGCATGACGAGACGGGTCTCGATGGGTTGCAGTTTGGGTGCTCCGGTCACGCCGGGGAGCTGGGTGGCGTGGCTGATTTCATTCCAGATGTCATCGGCTGACTGAATGTGGGGGCGCCACTGCCGAAAGGGTTGGCCATCGGGGTCCTTGACCAGCTCGCCGTCCCGATAGACGAAGTCGCCGTTCTCGTTGACCCGGAATCTCATCACCTGTCCCTTGGTGTTGCTTTTGAATTCGGGGAGGTAGTTCACGACCGTTTCGATCATGGAAATCGGGGCGGGGTCGAGCGGGGTTTCGGCGCGTCCGATCTTGCCCACGACCTGGGAGACTTCCGGGATCGCCGCGATGGCGGCGTCGAGTTGCCGCAGGGTTTCCGTCGCTTCCTCGATCGAGGCATGTGGGGCCACGGTTGGCATGAAGAGGAATGACCCTTCGTCGAGGGCGGGTCGGAATTCGTTGCCGAGGCCGGGGAACTTTCCGGAGGCATCGGTCCAGAGGCGGGATTGCCTCACCGACTCGCCAAAGGTTTTGGGGACGAGGGAGAACACCCTGTCGAAGCCGAGCCAGATGTTCGGGGCGAGCATCACCAGGACCAGGGGGGCGGAGAGGAAAAGGGCCTTGTGATTGAGGCACCATCGCAAGAGGGAGGGGTAAAAGACTTCGAAGAGCTTGAAGAACAGGAGCAACCCTGCGATGGCCATCACGGTGACAAGAAGATTTGTGAAAACGCTGCGGTCCAGGCCGAGCGGCATCCAGTCGCGCGCGAGCAGCCAGGTGACCCCGAGAGCCACGAAGAGGTTGAAGAGGGGAAAGGCGAAGCGGGCGGCGCGGGATTTGTGCCAGGCGGCAAACTTGCGGAATGTCTTGAAGCGGCATCCGAAGAGGAAGTGGGCCACTGGGGGGATGATGGTGAGGGCCACGATGATCGAGGCGGCCAGGGCGAAGGACTTGGTGAAGGCCAGGGGCTTGAAGAGGCGCCCGGCCTCTCCGGTCATGGTGAAGACCGGGAGGAAGCTCACCACGGTGGTGGCCACCGAGGTCGTGACCGCGCCCGCGACCTCGGTCACGCCCCGGTAGATCACGTCGGTCCGCGGTTCCTCCGGGTCGGCCTCTTCGAGGTGCTTGAGAATGTTTTCGGTCAGGACGATGCCGACATCCACCACCGTGCCGATGGCGATGGCGATTCCGGAGAGGGCGACGATGTTGGCATCCACGCCCCAGACTTTCATTGCGATGAAGGTGACGAGGACTGCCAGGGGAAGCATCATCGAGACGAGGACCGAGCTGCGGAAGTGCAGGAGCATGATGACCACCACCACGATGGTCACCAGGACCTGCTGGAAGAGGGCTTCATCGAGGGTGTTCAAGGTCTCCCCGATGAGGGCGGAGCGGTCGTAGAAGGGGACGATGGTGACCTTGGAGGTGGTCAGCCAGGAGGGCCAGTGGGCGCGGTCGGTTTCGCGGGTGAAGGTGAGCCAGGTGTTCTGGTTGAGCTCGCTGCCTTCCGCAAAAGGGGACTTGAGGTCATGATCATGCGCAAATTGCGTGACTTCGAGCGGGGTGACCTTGGTCCAATCCACGACGGCCTTGACGGGGAGGGCCTCGGCCAGTTCCGCGATGCGTTTTTTGGTGGCCTTGATAGCGGCAAGGGGGTTTTCGCCGAAGCGGGCAATGACCACGCCGCCGGTGGCGTCCGCTCCGTTGACATCGAGGACTCCGCGCCGGGGCGCCGGGCCGAGTTGCACCGTGGCGACATCGGCGACAGTGATGGGGGTGTTCTCTCGCACGGCCACCACCGCCTTTTCGAGATCAGCGGTGTCTTCAAGGTATCCGGTCCCGCGCAGGAAATACTCCACGCCATTGATGACGAGGTTGCGGGCTCCGATTTCGCGGTTCGACTTGCGCACGGCGTCGGCCACCTCGGCCAGGGTGACCCCGTGGGCGCGCAGCGATTCCGGGTTCACCTCGACCTGATATTGTTTTTGAAATCCCCCCACCGATGCCACCTCCGCCACGCCGTCGGCTGCCAGCAGGGCGTAGCGGACCTGCCAATCCTGGATTGATCTCAGTTCATCGGGATTCCATCCGCCGACCGGTTGCCCGTCCGGATCGCGCCCCTGCAGGGAATACCAGAAGACC
>JALQTQ010000262.1 GCA_023263995.1 Akkermansiaceae bacterium
TAGTGATCGCCCCCCACGCGGGGGCGCGGATTGAAACTTCGCATATGCGAAAGCCTCGTCGATAGTCAGTATCGCCCCCCACGCGGGGGCGCGGATTGAAACTCCGATTTCAATAGAAGGTCAAAGAAAGAGTCTTATCGCCCCCCACGCGGGGGCGCGGATTGCCCATTCGCAGAACCCGCTAAGTCGTCGCCCACTCTCTGGAGACCTCAATAAATTCCTGGAATCAACCGGTAGCGAACCCTTTCGGCGTAGTTTCGGTATCCCGGCAATTCTTCCTGCAGGGTCCGGTCCTCAAGCACCGTCCGGATCACCGTGATGATTGTGGCCACCACGGCCGGGATCAAGGCCCAGGTAGAGTCAAGGGCCAGGACGATTCCGTAAAGCGGCGGAAGACTCCCGGCATAACCCGGATGCCGGACAAGACGGTAGGGCCCCTGGTCACACACGACGTGGCCCCGGTCTTCTTGAATGCGGACCACACTTGAGAAGAAACGGTTCTCCGCCATCGCCCACGACGCAAAGAGGTAGCCAAGCAAAATCAAAAGGAAACCGGTGACCGTGACCCAAAGCGGGAATTCGCCCGACCACCCGAAACGGTGATCCAGTCCGGCCACGATGACCATGGGATAACCGATACTCACCGCCATCAGGGGTGCCAGCACCTTGTCCCAAGCCTTGGTGCCGTCGGCTTTCAGGGCGGTCAGTCGCTCGGCCAGCAATCCAGGATGCCGTCCTTCAGCCCAGAGGTGCCCCCCGACCCCGGCGACAACAATGACTGCGGAGTAAAGCCATCCCTGCCACCAAGCCCGGTCCCCGGCGCAACCCAGCAGGATCGCGGGGAACAGGCCATAAAGCACGATCAACCGGCCCCATTCTCGGGGCGAGGCGGAATGCCCCGGCTCTTTTCTACTCACTTCCACGGCCATGACCCTCACTGGTCCTACGCCAAGAGGTCGACCTGATCACGATCGAAATTGCACCCCTCACCACCTTCGGATGATCAGGCGGGCGTCAGAGGACAGGGCACTGGCAAGCGGAAAATAAGAGGGGGGTCGTTCCCGCTCTCTCAATCACCTTCACCGGTCTTTTCCCAGTTCCGCGAGAAAGTCGCGGCGTAACGGGCGCCCAGCGAGGTCACGAACTTGGTCCCCATTGGGGTTGAGATTCGCGGGGTCAAAGCCCTTGCTGTAGTTGAAGAGGTGCTTTGGAAAATACTCCTGAAAGGTTTCCCGCTCGTCATTGGTCAGCCGACCCCAAATCGCAAAATTCACGGTGCGGGCCAGCTTCTGCTTCATCTTCAAGGTCAATCGACGACCTTGAGTTGCGCGCTGAACCTGCTTGTGAGTCAACTGTTCGGGCGAGACTTCGACCAAGTCGTGATGGCTGAGACCGCAAAAATCGAGGAGCTTGGCCAGAGGCTGCTCCCCGAAATCACGTTCATCGGAATGAGCTGGGTTCACGTGGTGGCAAGGCGAAGTTCGGCGAGCCCGCGGACCAATTCACGAGTCTCACGACGCCACCGTTTCAGGGTGGATCGCGAAGCATCCAGTGACTCTGAAACCGACGATTCAAATTCGCTGAGATTCTTCTTCAGTTGGACCAGGAGCTCGTTCACCCGGGCCATGGTTTGTTCGCAGATCGACTCACCATTTTCCCTGAGTTCGGCAAGACGAGCCTCCGCCTTGCGTTGCGCCTCCCGCATTTCGGCTGCCACGATCTTGCTGGTCGCCACGCGACGAAGATCGCTGACCAAACCGAGCTTGTGCAGGACCACAATGGCCCACTTGGTGGGATCAAAATTCCAAGCCTTGACCCCGTTACGATAGTCATGCTGGAACTCGTGATGGTAGTTGTGATAACCCTCACCGTAAGTGACCAAGGCCATGATCCAGCTATCACGAGCACTGCATCGGGTTGAGTAGGGCTGAGAACCGATGGTGTGGCACAGTGAGTTGATGAAAAAGGTCGACTGCTGGACAAGGAACACCCGGAGAGCTCCCACAATCAGGAAACCACCAAGGGCTCCCGCCCAGTTTCCCATCACAAAGTAGCCAACCACGGCGGGCAGAACGAGCCCAACGAGAAAGGCAATGAGAATGTAGTATCTGTCCTGAAAACGAACCAAGGCATCCCGGCGGAGGTCCTTGACGTTGTCCATGGGGCGAGGAGCATCGAGCTTGAAGAGGATCCAGCCGATATGGGCCCAGAGAAAGCCTTTGGAGATATCGTATGGATCATCGTCATGGTCGGTGTGCTTGTGATGACGACGGTGGTCCGAGCACCAGTGCAAAGCGGAATTTTCAAAGGCACAAGCCCCGAACACCAGAGTCAAAAAACGAATGGGCCACTTGGCCTTGAAGGAAAGGTGGGAAAAAAGCCGATGATAACCGAGAGTGATGCTCAGTCCGGTGGCAATCATGTAGAAGCCAAATAGGGCCCAGAGGCTCCAGTGAAGGTCGTATTTGAAGAGGTAAACTGGCGCACCTATGATCGCGAAAAGGGTGATGAAAAAGAGGAAGGAAGTATTGATCCAATTGACTCGTTCAAAGGGAATACGATGATTCATAAGAGTGTGGTTTGTAGTGATCCGAACCCTTGATGAGTGTGCACAGGCCCGGGGGCGGGGAGGTTAGCACGAAACCGGGGCAGGACACGAGCTTCAATTCTGGGTCATTTTGTCACCCTTTTCCTCCTCGGAAGCGATTTTGCCGTCCTTGATGTAAAAGATGCGGTCCCCCGCAGCAGATAGCCGGGTGTCGTGGGTCACCACCACCAGGGTGGCTTTCCGCTCCTCGACCAAATCGAGAAGGATCTCCATGACCTCCCGACCATTGGCGGAATCCAGATTGCCGGTTGGCTCGTCCGCAAAGATCATCGAGGGAGAATTGATGAGCGCGCGGGCGATCGCCACCCGCTGTTGCTCGCCGCCCGAAAGCTCGGCCGGAAGGTGATCAACCCGGTCAGCCAATCCCACCCGTTCGAGGGCCGACCGAGCCTCGGCGAGGTTCTTGCGACCGCCGATAAGCCCCGGCACCATGACATTCTCGGCTGCCGTCAGCTCCGGAAGCAAAAAATAATTTTGGAAAATGTAGCCGATTTTCTCGTTGCGAAGGCGGGCTTGCTGGGACGGCGATAGACCGTAAAAGTGGGTTCCCTCGATCAACACCCGCCCTTTGTGCGGCTGTTCCAAACCGGCGAGGGTATACATCAGGGTGGTCTTCCCGGCTCCACTCGGACCACAAAGAAAGACTTTTTCACCAGCCTTGATTTCGAGATCGATCCCGCGGAGAACCTCGATCTCCTTCTTTGCCAGGATGTAGGACCGGTGGACCTGTTCCGCTTTGATCATCGGCTCCCAATACTCTCGATGGTTTGGAAAATGGCCGTGATCATGAGATAGGCCATGGAGCCGATCAAAACCGCCATCACAAGCAATACCGCCGGCATGATCAGAGCCATGATGGCTTGCAGGGAATTGTTGAGTTCCTTGTCAAAGCGGTCGGCTGCCTTGCGCAACGATTTGTCGATCTTACCCGTTTGCTCCCCCACCGAGACCATGTCGATCAACAACGGGGAAAAAGCTCCGGTCCGACTGAGCGAAGCCGAGAGCGAGCGCCCATCGCCCACCCACTCGAGCATCGCTCCCAAGTGTTTCTGCAAGTAGAGGTTCGGGGTGGCATCGCGGGTCAACTCCAAGGCCCGCAGCAACGGCAAGCCGTTGCCCACCAAATTGGCCATCGTTTCAAGGAACTGCACGTAGAAGCGGTGCTCCACGACCCGGCCGAAGAGCGGGAGCTTCAATTTGAGCCGGTCCCAAGTGGGTCGGTTGGCTTCGTTGTCTTTCCATGCCTTGAAAAGAATCAGAGCCGCCGCAATCACCAGCACCATGACAAGCCACCATTTGCCGAAGAAATCGGAAGCACCCATCAGGAGCTTCGCGCCCAACGGAACCTCCCCGCCCGCGCTGTTTTCAATCAATTCGGTGAGCTGGGGAATCAACTGAGTGACAAAAACAATCCCCACCCCAATCCCAGCCAAAACCAGAAAACACGGATAAATCAGAGCCAACACCACTCTTCCTTGGAGCTCTTGCAGGGTCTTGAGATAGTGCGCCTGACGCTCGAGGATGGTGTCAAGCGCTCCACTGGCCTCCCCAGCCGCCGCCAAGTTACAGTAGAGCGACCCGAAGCTGGGACTCACTTTGCGCAGCGAAACCGAAAAACTGTTTCCATCCCGGACCAGTTGTCGAAGCTTGGCCGAGACCGCCTTGAGATTCCCCAGTTCCTGCCGGTTTTCCATCGCCCGCAACGCCGGTTCAAGCTGCAATCCGGCTGCCAGCATGTCGGAGAGTTCTTCCGTGAAAAGGACAATATCAGCCCTCTTTAACTTGATCGGCCCCTCCGGGATTTCCTCCGCTTTCGCCGTCGCCTTGGCCCCCGCTGCAGCAGGCCCAGGCACGTTTTTTTTGTCGGCTTTCCCCTTGCCTTCTTTGTTTGCAGGGGCCTGGGCCGACTGACTGATTGTCACCGGCTGAAGCCCCTTGCGGTCGAGCTGCCGAAGAGCCTCCCCTCGATCACCGGCATCCAAAGTGCCCGTCACTACGGACCCGTTTCCACTCAGTGCCTTGTAGGTAAAACTAGCCACGATTCTCTTGATACTAATGACTTGAGGCCAAGTCGGTCGCGGTCACCGACACCACCTCCTCGATGGTCGTCACCCCTTTCATCACTTTGTGCCAGCCATACTCGCGCATGGGCACATACCCGTCTTTGACAGCCTGCGCCTTGAGAACCGGCGAGCCCGAATTTTTGGAAATCAATTCCTCCATTTCATTTCCGATCAAGATGAC
>JALQTQ010000263.1 GCA_023263995.1 Akkermansiaceae bacterium
TAGCAAGAAGACGTCCGGCCAGCCTGACCGGTTTGTCATTTTCAAATTCCGCTCTGAGAAGCCCTGGGGTGTTGTCGGTGTCAAAGGAGGTGCCGTAGGGGTCGATGCCGAGAGCCCGCAGTTTGGCAAGCTTCTCTCGGCGCACGGCGATGAGTTCCTCGGCGGTGGACTGGGGCTGGTTTGACGTTACTTGGTCGCTCATCTCGGGCGGACTCTAGGACGAGATGATGACTTGAACAGTGAAAAGCGGCTCTGGTTAACTTGTTAGACGATAAAGTGCTTGCGATCGGGGTGGTTTCAAGATTCTATCCCGCCTTTACAGCACAATTTGGGGGGGATAGCAGCCCTGCTTGGTTTTTTTCGATGCCGGGTGGGGCTGCTGAATTTTCAGGGGAATAGGCTTTTCGAACGTGTCATTCCGGGTGTTTTTTGCGAGGGATCGGCGCGTGAGTGAAGATGAAAGGATTCAACAGCTGCGGGAGGCCATTCATCAGGCGAGGGCGCGAGTTTATGAGGTCGGAGCGGCCACTCCCTTGCAGGCCATGGCTCTTCCGGAGGAAGGCGGCGAGGTTTGGGTCAAGCGGGAAGATCTCGGTCCCATCAAGGCCTACAAGTGGCGGGGAGCCTACAATGCCATCGCGGGACTCACCCCGGATCAGTTGTCGCGCGGAGTGGTGGCGGCTTCGGCAGGTAATCATGCCCAGGGGGTGGCTCTCGCCGCGGCGAGGGTGGGGGTGTCGGCCACGATTTTCATGCCCGAGCCCACTCCCCAGGTGAAACGCCGGGCGGTGATGGAGCACGGGGGAGACAAGGTCTCGATCGTGCTTACCGGCGATCGTTTCTCAGAGGCCCAAGCCGCAGCTTTGGAGCACGCCCGCGCGACCGGTGCAGTTTTCGTCCCGCCCTATGATTCGATGGAAGTGATGGCGGGCCAGGGGACGCTCGCTGACGAGATTTTCACCTCCGGCGTCGGGCCATTCGATCGGGTTTATGTGGCCATCGGAGGCGGTGGGATGGCAGCGGCGGTGGCGACCCTACTCAAGAGCTCCTGGCCCAAGGTCAAGGTGATCGGGGTCGAGGGCGAACATCAGGCTTGCATGAAGGCCGCATTCGAGGCTGGTCGTCCGATCCCGCTCGACTACGTGGATGTCTTTTGTGACGGGACGGCGGTTACCCAAGTCGGTGATTTCACTTACGAAATCTGCCGCAGACTTCTCGACGGGATTGTCACAGTGACTAACACCGAGGTCTCCTCCGCGATCAAGGCTCATTGGGACGGGCTTCGCGTCATTCCCGAACCCAGTGGGGCGATGAGTCTGGCGGGCTACCTCAAGGATCGACGCGAAGGAAAGGCTGGCCCCCAAGAAAAAGTCCTCACCATCCTGTGCGGGGCAAACATGGACTTTGCCAAACTTGCCGATGTCTCGAGGCAGGCCGCCATCGACCACCGGCGAGACCGCAGCTGGCGCTTCCTCATTCCCGAGGAAAAGGGATCGCTGACCCGCCTCTTAGAGGACCTTCCCCAGGGCGTGAACATTCTTGATTTGCAATACGGGCGAACCATTAGGGATCCGCAGGCCCCGGTGCTCACGCTCGACGTACCCACCGATTTGGAGACCGATTTTGAGGATTGGATGGAGAAGCGGAGGACACAAGCTGCCGACGTCACCGATCACGGAGCCACTCGGTTCCGGGTGGTTCCCTTCACTCCTTCGCTTTTCTCCCACCCTCTTTTTGTCGAGGTCGAGTTCCCTGAGAGGGCCGGTGCACTGCTGGGTTTCATGAAGGCGATCAGTCCTTTTTCGAGTTTGTGTTATTTCAATTACTCATACACTGGTGAGCGGGTTGGACGGGCCCTGATCGGATTGGATTTTGATGACGAGAGCGAACTTGAAAAGCGGCGGTTCGCAGTCTTCGAACAAGCTGGTCGCACCGTCCGGGCAGTAAAAGAGGTGACGATAGATGCCCTGGTCTGAATCCGTATCTTTCTCGCTGTGAAACGGTCGATCAGGGTGCTTTGGGCGATGCTGGTAGCGGGGGCGGCGACTTCTCAAGGTCAAGACTTTTTCGAACTTCCTCCCATCCATTACTCGGCCACTGCGAGCAAGGACAAGGTGGCCTTGCTCGCCCGTAAGATCGAGGAGGGGAAGTGGAATGGGGGGAGTGCCGGGGTCCTGAAATTCCTCAAGGCGTTGCTCGATGAGCTCGATGTCCCTGAGGAGTCGCAGGTCCTGGTGTTTTCCAAGACCAGTTTGCAAAACTCACTCATCAGTCACGATCATCCGCGCGCCATCTACTTTTCGATGGATACCTACGTGGGCTGGGTGCCGGGCGGGAAAATCGAGGTCATTGCAATGGATGACAACCTGGGCCCCGTTTTCTACACCATTGACCCACCTGTCGGGTCAACGCCTCCTCGCGTCGTGAGGGCAACCGATTCCTGTCTGCAATGCCACGCCACTTCGCGGACCTCGGGAGTCCCAGGGATGTTCGTTCGCTCGGTCGTTCCCGATAAAAATGGCCATCCGGTTCTCAGTGCGGGGACGTCGTTGGTGACCGATCATACTCCGCTGCGGGAACGCTGGGGAGGTTGGTATGTCTCAGGAACGACCGATGAAGGACATCTGGGAAACCGCTGGCTCGCGGAAGGGGAGGAAACAGGGTTGGCACCCCGGGCCTCTTCTCTGGCCAACCTTTCCTCGTTGATCGATACCCGAAAATATCTCCGCCCGACCAGCGATGTGGTGGCACTGATGGTTCTCGAACATCAGTGCCACACCCATAATCTGATGACCAAGGCCAAGATGACTTACGAGCGGGCGGTTTACTTTCAAAAGTCCTACAGCGACGCAGATCTTGATTCCGAGAAGGGAATGGCGTGGAAAACCGCTGATTCCTCGGCCAAAGAAATCGTGGAGGCCTTCCTTTTTCGGGGAGAGATCGATCTCGGGGGGAACGGGGTCGAAGGGTCGGAAGACTTCGTGGAAATGTTCGAGGGCCGTGGCGTGGGGTCCAAGACCGGCAAAAAGCTTCGGGAGTTCCGACTCTACGGGCGACTGTTTCGATATCGCTGCTCTTACATGATCCACTCCACCGCATTCCGGATCCTGCCGGACGCTGTCAAGGAGCGCGTTTTCCATCACCTTCGGCAGGCCCTCAATGACGCTGAGGCCGGGGAAATGTCCCAGCGGGAAAGGGGAGTGATCCGATCCATCCTCGAAGAGACCGTGCCGGGCTTTAAAAAGGAATCTTGAGCTTTGGCGGAGGCACTATGATCTCGGTTTCCGGCAACAACCGTGACAATTCCTGCTCAAACCAGGCTGTGGCAGGCGGATCTCCGTGCACAAGAAGGAGTTTCCGGGGCCGGGCCTTGACCGCGAAATCCACCAGCTCCTCACGTCGGGCGTGCCCAGAAAAGTCAAATTCTTCAACAACGCAATTGAGTTGAACCTTGTGGCTTCCGTCGAGACGAATGATGTCACCCGACGAAGCCGCCTTGATTAGTCCAGCCGGGGTAGCCGGATCGGCGTAGCCCACAAAAAGAAGGGAATTGGCCGGGTTTTGCAGAAAACTGCGGGCAAAGACATTGGAGGTCGTTTTCTCGCTCATCATCCCACTTGAAAGGCAATAAATCGCTCCGGGTTTGTATTCGATGGGGGTCCGGCGCCGCTTGTTGCCAGTCTGGAGCTTCATATCTCGTAGGATTTCAAAGTGAGGACGCTGCCGCCGGGTGGAATCAGAAAAGCTGTCGTAGAGGACCGTCATCTTGGTGCTCAAGCCTCCAATCAGCACCGGAGCGTGCTCGGGCAGCAGTCCCTCAGTCTTGAAGTTGTCGATCATTGTGAGCACCTCTTGGGTCTTGCCGATTGCAAAAACCGGGATAAGAACCGAGCCCCCTCCTTCAAGGGCCGACGAGATAGCGCGGGCGAAGAGGGCCTCCTGATCCGCGCGGGTGTAATCGTTGCTCCGCTCGTCGGCCCCACGAGTGGTCTCCATAATTAAGAGATCAGGCTCCGATAAATCCGGGAATCGGGCGCCCTTGATCAGGGTGTGGTCGTTGAAGTGGACATCACCAGTGTAGAAGATCTGCTTGCCACCTTTCTCAATCAAGACACCCGCAGACCCCAGGATGTGGCCAGCATCGTAAAAGGTCACCTCAGTGCCACAGGCTCCAGTGGGGTCAACTGAAAATGGCTTTTCATAGGGACGGATCATCCAGCGGTCTTGCAGATACCCGATTTCCCGGTGATGATAGAGAGGATAGTCCGAAAGGCCCAGTTCGTCCCGCTGGCTGGTCATGACATTCACCGAGTTGTGAAGAAGGGCATCACCAAGAGCCGCACAGGGAGCCGTCAGGTAAACCGGAGCCGAAGGATGATCGCGCTGAGCCACCGGGAGGGTGCCAATATGATCAAGATGGGAATGCGAAATGATGATCGCATCCGCGCTGTCATAGGGTATTTCCCGATACCGCGGAATGGCATCAGGCCCATCCTCCTTGGGATGCATCCCAGCATCGAGAAGAACGGTGATCCCATCGAGATCGAGGGCGTAGGAATTCCCTCCAATTTCAGGACGGAGGTTCAAGGATTGAAATGTGTATGCAGCCACCTGCAGGCGACAGTAATCGCGAACGACCCGGTTGCTAGATTTTTTGTTGCTTGCTGACAATGCCCTTTAGTTAAGAGAGGTGAACTATTTTTGGAGCAAAGGAAATTTTCCTACTCCCGAAAATCCCCGTAGTTTCGGTGATTTTCGACACTTGAGTCAAATTCATCAAAAAACCTTCCCTAAAAACGTTGACGTGTCGCGTGAAATCGTTAGGGTTGCCCCGCAGC
>JALQTQ010000264.1 GCA_023263995.1 Akkermansiaceae bacterium
CGTAGGCCTCGCAGATGAGCGCAAGGATGGTGCGGTCGCAACCGGCGGAGGGCTCCACGACATGGGGGATCAGGCGCTCCTTGGTTTGTTCGTCGAAATATTCGAGCGGCTTGCCGGAGTGCTTCTGGTGTTTACCGAGATCGTAATCGCCACGGTAAGCCACACCTTCGAGTTCCTGCTGACCGAAGGGGAAGTCGTATTCGATGTCGTAAGTCTTCTGCGAGTAGTGGGCTCGTTCGCCATCGGGCACGTCGAGGACGTGCAGCTTGTCTTTGGAAAGTCCGATCTCTTCGTAGAAGGCGAGGCGATTTTCGAGCCATTCGTCAGTCAGGCGGAGACCGTCTTCGGGGCGACAGAAGTATTCGATTTCCATTTGTTCAAACTCGCGAGACCGGAAGGTGAAATTGCGCGGGTTGATTTCGTTGCGAAAGGCCTTACCAATCTGCGCAATTCCGAAGGGAAGTTTGACCCGGTTCGAGTCCATGACATTCTTGTATTGCACGAAGATTGACTGGGCGGTTTCTGGTCGCAGGTAGGCCACTGCATTGGGATCATTTTCAGCGGCTGAGGCCCCCATGTGGGTCTTGAACATCAGTTCGAAGTCTCGAGGCTCGGTGAGGAGCGAGCCGTTCTCCGGGTTGTAGTGGGTCACGTCGGTTTCCTCCGTCGTCGACTCCCCGTGGAGGGTGATCTTTTTAGGGGAGATGGTCTTATCCTTGAGGAACTGCGCGTAATACTCTCGGGCTGTCTTGCGGGCCTTGTTCTCGTCCTGATTGGGTTGGTTGAGCAACACGGAGTAGGGGCGTTCCAGCGACCATCCCGATTCTTCGTGGGAGGCACCGGTGAAATGGTAGGCGGTTCCGGACTGGGGTTCGATCTGGTCGGCGCGCAAGCGGGCCTTGGTCAGAAGACAGTCGCACATCGGGTCGGAGAATCCGCCGACATGCCCCGAGGCCGTCAGGACGGCTTGATGATTCAGGATCGAACCGTCCATGCCGAGGATGTCATCGCGTTCCTGCACGTTCTTGCGCCACCAGAGGTCTTTGAGGTTGCGTTTGAGTTCCGCTCCCAACGGACCGTAATCCCAGCATCCGTTGAGACCGCCATAGAGTTCGGCGGATTGGAAGATGAACCCTTTGCGTTTACAGAGGGAGACGATTTTTTCCATGCGGGCGGTGTCGGTCTGGTCTTTGTTGGCCATGTTGAGAAGCGGTTCCTTGGGTCGCGGGGCGTGAGGAAACAGGAGAAAAGCCCGAGGGGAAAGGTTTTTTGGAGGAAGTTGAAAGGGCGATCGCTCAGGTTGAGGGAAATATTTGGCAGCTTGAACACCAGGCGGTGGTGCGGGTGGCGATGGTGTCGCGGGCAAGGGGCGTGCGGCACTTCGGGCAGAGGCCCCCTTTTTTCCAGCGATGTTGGAAAAGCCAGCTTTTTGGGGGGACCTGGGTGACGTAAGATCCGGGGGCAAAGCCACTGGATGATGCGCCCGCGTTTTTTTCGGTGACGTGCTTGAGCGCTCCGAACGTGACAAAGCGGATCGTCCGGCGGAGGGGGGAGGGATCCACTCGCGACACTGGGACGCCGGGGTGAAGTCCGAGGCGCCAGCAGATTTCGTCGGCCATCCAGTTCCCGATGCCGGGGCAGGTGTTTTGATCAAGGAGGAGGGCTTTGAGGGGCTTGTTGGGGTAGCGAGCGAGCAATTTTCTTACTCGGGCGAGGGAAAATCGGGAATCCTGTGGTTGCGGGGGAAGATCGGCCCAGGGGTCGGCCCGGTCGTGGAGCATGACTCGACCGAACATCCGGTAGTCGTTGAAAACGAGGGAAGCCTGCTGGGTGCGGAGGACGAGGTGGTCGTGCTTGTGAAGCGCGTGATCGGGAAGCCCGACCAAGAGCTTGCCGGACATGCCGAGATGGATTTCAAGGTGGAGTTCGGGAGCGAAGGTGAAAAGCATCCGCTTTCCGTGAGAACGGGAGGTCTGGAGCGAGAGTCCCTCCAGAACCCGGAGGGCGGGAGCAGGGCAATCACGGTAGATCCGGGCTGCCGGGTGAGTTTCCAGTCCAACGATGCGATTTCCGTGGAACGGGGACCATTGGCGTCGAGCCAATTCGACTTCGGCAAGTTCGGGCATGGCGGGACGATACGGTCAATCGATGAATTTGGAATCGGGATTTGGCACGGGATGCGCTTAGGATCGAGATGTGGCCGATCAAGAGATGAAACTGATGGTGGTGAGTGACCTGGACGGGACGCTGTTGGATCACCACGACTACTCCTTTGAAGAAGTGTTGCCAGTGCTGGACCGGATGGAGCAAGCTGGCATCCCTCTGGTGGTCAATACCAGCAAGACGAGAGCGGAATGGCTCGCGATGCGCGGAGACTTTGGCAACTCTGATCCCTTCATCGTGGAGAATGGGTCGGCCCTCTACGATGGGGAGAAAGTCGAGGTTTTTGGCCTGCGGCGCTCTGAGATCCTTGAGGTGCTGAAACCATTACGGTCGAAATTTCGCTTCACCGGCTATCATGACGTGAGTCTGCAAAAGATCATGGAGTGGACTGGCCTGGACCGCCAGTCGGCGGAGCGCTCCGCAGATCGGCAATTCAGCGAGCCGCTGGTGTGGCAAGACAGCCCGGAGGCCGAGGAGGAATTCTGCCGGATGCTGCGCGATCGCGGGTTGATGACGCTGCGCGGCGGACGATTCTTACATCTCCTGGGCCAGACCGACAAGGGCCGACCTCTGGCCCATCTCCGCAAGGAAAAGGTGGCTTTGATTGCGCTGGGGGATCGGCCGAATGACCTTGAGATGCTCGAGGCGGCCGACATCGGCGTGATCATTGCCGCTCCCGACGGCTACGTGCTCGAGGCGGAAGGGATGCTTCGGAGCACCAAAATCGGTCCGCGTGGCTGGGCGGAGATGATGACCCGGATTCTCGACGAACTCAAAATTCCCAATCTGACAATAAACCATGGCTGACTTTCATCAGGGCGGCTCCGTCGCCACCCTTCACAATCTGACCAGACGTCCTCTCGAAGACTTGGAGGCGGAGCTAACCAATTTTGCGAAAAAGCGACCGATGGGTTTGCTGTTGCCCTGCCTGTTTTCCGAGCTGGAGACGGTGGCAATGCCCCGGATTCTCAAGGAAATCAAGAAGGTGCCCTACCTCGACCAGATCGTCATTGGTCTCGACCGCGCCACCGCGTCACAATACGAGGAGGCGATCTCCTTTTTCGGCGAGCTCCCGCAGCATCACCGGATTTTGTGGAATGATGGCCCTCGTCTCCGCGCCCTTGACGCCGAGCTCGCCGAGCAGGGGCTGGCTCCGGCCGAGGAGGGCAAGGGCCGAAACGTCTGGTATTGTCTCGGCTACATGCTCGCGACCGAAAAAGCCGAAGCGATTGCCCTGCACGACTGCGATATCATCACCTATGATCGATCGCTCTTGGCACGGCTCATTTATCCCATGGCCAACCCTCAATTCAGCTACCAGTTTGCCAAAGGATACTATCCACGGATCGCCGACGGGAGCCTCAACGGACGGGTCACCCGCCTGCTGGTCACGCCACTTCTACGGTCGCTGGAACAAGTGATCGGACCGAGCGAATACCTCACTTACCTTGACGGCTTCCGTTATCCCTTGTCCGGCGAATTCTCGTTTCGCAAGGGCGTCATCCCCGATATCCGCTTGCCCAGCGACTGGGGGCTTGAGATGGGCACCCTTTCGGAGATGTTCCGCAACTACGCCAACAACAAACTTTGTCAGGTCGATATTGCCGAAGTTTACGATCACAAGCATCAGGACATTTCCGTCGAGGATCGGGCCCACGGGCTTTCCAAGATGTCGATCGACATCTGCAAGCTCGTTTACCGCAAGATGGCGGTGATGGGGACGGTCTTCAGCAAGGAGATTTTTCGGACCCTGAAGGCAGCCTATTTCCGCAATGCCCTTGATTTTGTGGAGCGCTACAAGAACGACGCTGTGATGAACGGGCTCGATCTCGATGTGCACAAGGAAGAGGAAGCGGTCGAGTTGTTCGCTGAAAACATCATTGCAGCCGGTAAAATGTTCCTGAGTTCTCCCCATGAGAAACCCTTCATCCCCAGCTGGTCGCGGGTCCGAAGTGCCATTCCGGACATTTACGGCCGGCTGGTCGATGCGGTGGAGGAAGACCAAGCACAATTCTCGAAGTCATGAGCCCGCTGGACCAACTGATTCTCCGGATCGAGACCCATCTCACCGTGATTTACGGGGAGGACGGACATGACGGGCTGGGTGATCGGCTGATCGACGCCATGCAACTGCGCGAACACTTTTTCGATCCGGTGCCATTCACCAACCATTGGTCCGAAAGAGACATCGCCATCATTACCTACGGTGACAGCATCTTGCCCTCGGAAGGGGCTCCGTTTGCCGAGTTGACGCGATTTCTCCGGGGCCGACTGAACGACGCGATCTCGATCGTTCATGTCCTACCGTATTTTCCATGGACTTCGGACGATGGTTTCGCCGTTTCGGACTACGACCGGGTGAATCCTGACCTCGGTGACTGGTCGGATCTCGAAGCTCTTTCCCAAGATTACCGCATCATGTCCGATCTTGTGATCAATCATTGTTCGGCGAGTCATGAATGGTTCCAGCAATACCAGCGGGGGGAGGAGCCGGGGTGTCATTTTTTCGCCGAGGCTTCGCCGGACGACGATCTCAGTTTGGTGGTCCGCCCCCGCACCAGCGAGCTGCTGCGGCCTACCGAAACGCCGAAAGGCACAAAGTGGGTCTGGTGTACCTTCGGGCACGACCAGATCGATTTGAATTTTCGAAGCCACGACCTTCTGGTGGAGCTGG
>JALQTQ010000265.1 GCA_023263995.1 Akkermansiaceae bacterium
GTGCGCGCACCTTGAGTTCGTCAGCGCACTCCTCCCAAATTGCTTCATCGATTTCGTGGACATCCACCCCGACTCCGGTCTCTTTCAGGAGGAGGACCGTGAGTTCCCCCCCGAGGTGTTCGCGGAATTCCTCGAGCCCGTTGAAGACGCGTCGCCTGCCCTTGGCATCCCGCAATTCCAGCGCCTCATGCCACACCGGCAACTGCAAGCCTTCGATCAAGGTCAACACCCGCTCGGCATCACCCGCCCGGAGCAACCCCGCTTTGGAGGCATACAAGGTATCCAGCGCCACTCCCACCGAAACAGCCTCTCCGTGGCTCAATTCAAAATCCGTCAACTGCTCCAGCTTGTGGGCCGCCCAGTGGCCGTAGTCGAGAGGACGACTGCTCCCGAGTTCGAAAGGATCGCCTCCCTCGGCAATGTGACGGGCATGATGCAGGGCGGAGCGCTCCACCGCCTCCTCCAAAACCGGTTCGCGTAAATCACGCAGATCCGCCACGTGCTCCTCTAGCCACTTGAAAAACTCACCGTCCCTCACCAAAGACACCTTGACCGCTTCGATGAGCCCTGCCCGACGCGTCTCGGTCGGCTGGGTGTGCAGGAAACGAAAATCATTCACAACCGCATACGGAACCGCAAAGGCTCCGATGAAATTTTTTTTACCGAAGGCATTCATGCCATTTTTCACCCCCACTCCGCTATCGTCCTGCGACAAGGTGGTGGTCGGAAAGCGCACGAGACGCACCCCCCGGTGTCCGGTGGCCGCCGCAAACCCAGTCACATCGAGGAAGGCCCCACCCCCAATCACGAGGACGTAGGAATGCCGGTCAATGCCATGACGCTCAATCGCTCCCATCGCGGCCCGGTAGACCCGGTCATCCCGCTTGGATGCCTCACCACCGGGCAACCATTCGACCCCGGCGAGCCGAAGGCCGGGCAAATCCGAAAAATAGTCCTGCACCTCTCCTTCCAATTCAGGGAAAAAGTCGCGCAGTCCGGTCTCCACAAAAACCAGCACCTTACTCCGTCCCGCCGTCTCCAGCAAACCAGCCACCAAGCGGTTCGAAGATGCAAAGGCATCCCTCGTAAACCGGATCCGGTGACGAAAACCCACATGAATCTCGAAATCCTCTCCACTCATACCTTCCGAAAAAACTAACCATTCATACGTCGCTTGGCTACCGATTCTTATCCTGTATCCTGAAAACATGCTCGACGCCATCTCTCTCCATGAAGGTCGCTTCCTTTCTCTGCGCGAAATCGACGACTGGGAATACGCCACTCGGCCCAACGCCACCGGAGTGGTCGGAATCTTCGCTCTCACCACCGCCAACGACGTCATTTTGGTGGAGCAATACCGTCGCCCGGTGCAGGCCCGCGTCCTCGAAATCTGTGCCGGACTCGTCGGAGACGAGGAGGAGTTCGCCGACGAAAACCTCGCCGATTGTGCGGCCCGCGAGCTTCTCGAGGAAACCGGACACTCAGCCGGAAGCATCACCCACCTCCTGAGTTCACCCACTTCGGCAGGCATGACGAACGAAACCACCCACCTTTTTCTGGCCCGTGGATGTCAAAAAACCGCCCCCGGAGGAGGAATCGGCGGAGAGGACATCACCACCCATCTGGTCCCCCTGAATGACCTGCACTCCTTTCTCGATTCAGCTCCCGCACGCGGCCTCCTCGTCGATTTCAAGATTCACGCCTGCCTCGCCCTTCTCCGCAGGAACGGGCCCGATTACTCGTGAGTTTCCCTCAGTTCTTCCCGAACCGCCACAACGCCCTCTCGGATCGCACGATCAAGGTGCCATCGAAAACAATCGGTGAGGCAAAGACAGGCTCGCCGAATTCATTCACCGCGAGTTCCTTTGCGCCCTCCCGGGAAACCTGATGCACGAAGCCCTGACCTTCCTCGCTGAAAGCATACAACTTATCGCCGACCAGCGTCAGCGATGCTGAAACCTTGCGCTTGTAGGAATCACGCCATAGCCGCTCGCCGGTCTGACGATCGAGCGCACTGAGCCGTCCGGTATCGTCGACCATGTAGATTTCATTGTCTGACACGACCATCGACGGCGTCTTGGGCACATCCCGGTCCACTTCCCACTCGACATGACTTTCGGTGACCTCACCCATCGCCCCCTTGAGCCGGATTGCCAGAAGCTTGGCCCGATTGAATCCGGTGGTGACGTAGAGACGTCCCTCATGAAATATGGGGCGCGGCACGACCGAATATCCCTCGCCGTAGTCTACCCACCAGATCAATTTACCATCCGTCGGACGATAGCCCCCAACCATGCCGCTCCCTTGGCTCACCACTTGGGTCTGCCCCTCAACCTCAACCACCAGCGGCGTTCCAAAAGAGAACTTGCGGGCGACGTCCTGCTCCCGATCGACCTCCCACTTCTTTTTCCCGGTCACGGCATCAACCCCTCGTAAAAGCCCCTTGTCCTTGCCATCGGCGCTGAAGATCAAGACCCCATCGACCAACACCGGACTTCCCCCATTGCCGTGCATCGCATGATAACTCTCGTGATAGCGCCACTTCACCTTCCCGGTCGTCAATTCAAGAGCGGCCGTTCCCATGTGACCAAAGTGTGCATAGACCACCCCGTCCGCCAGCAGCGCCGAACTGCTGGCCAAGCTATTCTTAGAATGAATGGCTCCGGCTTCCTCCGCCGTCGGACGAAACAAAGTGGTTTCCCACTTCACCTCACCACTTTCGGCATCAAGGGCCATCGCCCGCAACTCAATAGAATCGCTCTCGACAGCGGTGGTCACCACGATCAACCCGTCGCTCAACACCGGGGAAGACCATCCTTTCCCCGCAATCGCGGTTTTCCAAAGAACACCTTGATCCATGTCCAGCTTTACCGGAACACCCTGCGCATCCACCACACCCTGCGCTTTTCCCCCAAGGAACTCGGGCCACTCAACCGCCAAGCTCCACGAACCAATCAAGGCCACAACAGCAATCATCTTCCTCATTTTCAGAAATCTGAATCGTCGCTCGAAAATTCCAAGTGGAATCCCCCCTCTTTCTCTCACTCTCGGACCCTCTCCTCCCCCGACTTGTCACCGGTCGCCTTGACTTCTTTCATCAGGGCCCTTTTGGTCTCCTGACCAACTGACGCACCACCAAAACCGCCCATTTGCGTCCCTGCAGAGATCTGCTACCGTCGCCCTATGCCCAGCTCATCGATCAAGACCCACGGAATTTGGGCCCTCGCCCTGATTGCGTCTTTCTTTCTCGGCAACCGCTGGCAAGAGCGATCGCAGGCCCAACCGTCCGCCCCCACCTCTTCCGCCCGCCCACAGCCCGCCAATTCCCCCCGTTCCAGTAACTCGTCCACTCAAACCTCCTCGGGCCCCACCCGCTCCAATCGCGAACGCGTCGGCCCAGCAGGCGGCGGACTCGAGGAACTCCTGGATCTCACCCCGGCCTCGGCCGCCAATCTCGAGGCTCTCACTCTCGAAGCCCTGCGCGACCCCAGCCAAGTGAAGCGACGTCTCGCTTTCAGCCGACTGCTGAGCCAGTTGACCCCGGAAAATGCCGCCGCTATCCGCGACCAACTGGTGGCCGCCGGGGCGGGTGGTTCGGAATGGCGCGATTTCAACTACGCCTGGGGTGCCATCGCCGGAGAAGCCGCCTTCAACAATTCGCTGACGGCCGATAAGAAAAACCTCGAATCCCTCATCAGCGGATGGGCTGCCACCGATCCCGCCGGGGCCATCAACATGCTAGGCAAGCTTCCACCCGAACTCGCCGATCAAAGGACACAACTCGAGAACGGGATCGTGGCCGGCTTGGCCGATCGTGACCGCGATGAAGCGACCCGCTATGTGACCTCCCTTCTCGAAGGCGGACGCGAGGATGCCGGACGCCTGATGGAGACAGTGGCCAACGAAGTACTTCGCAAGGGGGGACCGGAGGAAGCTTCGGCTTGGGCCGCCACTATCGAAAACCCCGCCTTGAAGGGCACCGCGATGAGCGAGGTCGCCGAGCGCTACGTGCGAGAGGACCCGGTGGCCGCCGCCGGCTGGATCGAGCAATTCGCCAAAGAAGAATTCGCGACTGGGGCAGTGGCCCGGGTGGGACGCTCTTGGGCCGAAAGGGAACCACTCGCTGCTGTCAACTGGCTCGACCAGCTTCCCGAAGGACCCGGCCAAAAGGCCGGTCTCAATTCCGCCTTCGGTGACTGGGAGGACAAAGATCCGGTGGCAGCCGGACAGTACCTCCTCTCCATGCCCGATTCCCCGAAACGGGATTCCGCCATCAGCGGTTTCGCCAACGGCATCTTCCAACTCGCCATCTTTATCCTTGGACTTCTTCTTTTTCTCCTGCTTTTCCTTCTTCTTGTCCTTGCTTTTGGACTTCTGCTTGGCTTCGTCTTTGTTCTCGTGCTTGGACGTCATCTCTTCTTTATGTTGTTGCTTTTCCTCGGCGGAGGGCCTGCCACCCTCGCCAGCCCAGGTCGGTTTATCAGCCAAACTGCCGGCCGAGTAGCCCAATGCCAGGGCGAGAAGGATTGGCAGTAATGCGTATCTCATGATCAACCGTTTCCTGTTCAAGAAAGCAATTCAATCGATTTTGGCTCCCTGCCAGAGGCAGGTCAAGGGGCTCTGACCGTCAAATCAATGACGCAAGGACTTTCAATGAAAGTTTAAGCTATTGTTTAATAGAATATTTTCTATACTTCCAGATGTTCTCACCCCCTCCGGATACCACTCCGGCCTGCAGTATCCAGACTAACTGGACAAAAATGGACGGGGCATGCCCATGGAT
>JALQTQ010000266.1:0-312 GCA_023263995.1 Akkermansiaceae bacterium
TGAGATGGGTTCCGTTGGCATCGACCGCGCCCACCGCAAAAACGTCGGGATCGCGGGCCGGAGCCGAGGCCAGGGTCGCGCCTTCATTGCCCGACGCTGCAACAACCACCGTGCCCCGCTCGCGGGCATAGTCGACGGCCTGTCGCACCAGAAGGCTGTCGCCTTCCGATCCCATGGAAATATTGATGAGTTGGGCACCTGCATCGGTGGCGGCGATGATGCCTTCCGCAAGGACCGCGGAGGTCGAATAGCCGGTTTCATCAGCCACCCGGACCGAGATCAGGTCGGCGGCCGGGGCCACGCCCCGCATGT
>JALQTQ010000266.1:322-4739 GCA_023263995.1 Akkermansiaceae bacterium
CCCGGCCTCGATCGGGCGCGCGACCTCGGCGGGGTGCATCCGGCTGTTCAATCAGGACGTGATGGATCTTTATGACGAGATGGAGATCGGCGCCAAGGTCAAGGTGCGCTCGAAAGCGGAAAGCATTGCCGCCGAGGGCGAGATGGGGAACGATGCCGGTGTCAATGATCGCGATTTTCACTCCCCGGCCCCACTGCGAGTTGTCGGTGGTGATGCCGAGGAAGGCGAGAGCATTGGTCCCGAACCCCACGATGCCCTCCTGGGGTTCGAGCTGACGGGTCTCGGGAATGGTGACCGGGTAGTTGAAGTCGACCTTGTCGGGATCGAGACCGAGATTGTCAAAATCGGCGAGGTTATCGAAGCCGAGGCGGACGGCCCGGAGGGCGTCGATCGTCCCCAGATTGCGGACATTCACCCCGGCCAGTTGGCTGAGAAAGCGACGGTAGGACTCCTCGTCGTCAAAGATGACAATGCGCTCGTTGGGAATGGCCCGGGGATCAAAATCAGAGAGGCGGCGCGATGAATCGATGGGCTTGCGTTTGCTGCTGGGATTGCCCGGGGCGAATTCGAGTGCTTGTTTTCTCGGCTTCCTCGTCTGGGTCTGCTTTCCCAAATCCTCCGGGCGGTGCATCAGGAGCCAGCTGACCAGAATGCCGATAAGCAGGGCGAGGAGGGCGATGGCAGCTCGTGAGTTCATCGGAGGGACGGTAACTCAAGAAACCCCGTGCGGCGAGGAAAGTTGCGACTTCTCAAAAGAGAAAAGCCCCCCCAACGGCACTCAGAATGACGAGAGCCCAGACCGGGACGATCTTCAGGCGCAAAAGGGCGAAAAGAAGGACTACCGTGAGGGCGTTTGACCAGCCGTGGATCGTGCCGTCGGTGGCCATGCGGAGGAGAGCCACGCCAAGGACACCGACCACGGCGGCATTGGCACCCCCGACCGCCGGGCCGGACCACGCTTGACGGCGCAAGCGGTTCCAAAGTTTGAGGGTGCCGCCGAGGAGAAGCATCCCGGGGAGGAAGATGGCCGCGATGGCCGCAGCCGCCCCAGCGAGCGGATGACCTAAAATGTGAGCCTTGACCCCCAGAAAAGCGCTGAAGGTGAAGACCGGGCCGGGAACCGCCTGCGTGGCCCCATAGCCGCCGAGAAAGGCTTCCCGCGAAAGATGGCCGCCATCGACCATCGTTTCCTGCAGTAGGGGCAGGACCACGTGACCACCCCCGAAGACGAGGGAGCCGGCCCGGTAAATCCCGGCGAGCGGGGACGGGTGACCAATGGACATGGCCAGGAGGACAAAGAAGGTGATGAGCGCGATCCACCCGAGGGGGCCGGACTTTGACTCCTTTTTCTCGGCCGCAGGTGGGTCGGAGGAAAGGAGGAGGGTGCCGGTGAGGCCACCGAGAATGATGGTGACGAGGGTCATCCACGGGGCCGGGAAGAACCAGAGGAGAGCGAGCACCGCGCAGGCGATGGCGAGCCGCCGAAAATCAGGGGCGAGGGAGCGTCGCATCCCTAGCCAGGCCCCTGCCACCACCGCGAGGGCGACCAGTTTGAGGCCGGTCAGGGCCCCGGCTGCACGGGGGTCGGTGAGATCGCCCATGCCGAGGGCGACGAGGACCAGAATAATGGCCGAGGGCAGCGTGAATCCCAGCCAGGCCGCGAAGGCACCCGGCAAACCGGCCCGTTCGTGCCCGATGGCCGCTCCCAGCTGACTGCTTCCCGGGCCGGGGATGAATTGGGTGAGCGACATCAGCTCGGCAAAGCGATCTTCATCGATCCAGCGGAGTCGCTCGACGTATTCTTGGCGGAAAAAGGCGAGGTGGGCCACCGGCCCGCCGAAGGAGGTCACCCCGAGGCGGAGGGCCACCCGAAAACATTCCCAAGCTCCTGACATGTCCGCAGCAGAAAAGCAAACCGGCAGGGGCTGTCAATTGAATGTGCTCGCGTCCGTGGTGCCAGGATGAAATAGTTCCGGGCCGCGCGTTGGTGTCTTTCGTTCGCTCTGGTGGAGGGCGAAATCCCCGATATTCGATTCGGCGGAAAACTTGCGCGCGAAGAAGCATCCGCTGTCCACCAGTCGGGCTGCAAGTTCGGGAGAGACGTGGTCGAAAAGCCGGGGATTCTTCACACTCTGGGTCCAGTCGGTCCAGGTCAGGTGGCGGTTGGCCACCGAGTGAAGCGGAGGTGTCCCGAGCACGGAGAGACCCGTCGCGAAGTAGGCCTCGTCCGGAGCGAAGGTTCCTTCGAAATGGTGGAGAAGGGGGGTGTCAACGATGAGTTGGGCATCGGAGCGGTTCAGGCACATCCATTGTGCCTGAAAATGGGCGAGTTCTTTGCGAATCCCCTTGAGGTTCTCAACCCGTTGGGCCCGGAGCACATTCAATTTTCGTTCGTCTTGCCAAGAGCGCACGAACATCCGGGAACGGGGATCAAGGGTGAGGTTCCTCCTCAGTTCGGCGAACGGCCGGATGGGAAAGGCCATATGCGAAAGATTCGAGACACGACCGATTGCGGAGAAGTTGGGAATGAAGAGTGCGCCAAACGTGTGCCAGCAGATCCGCCGGTTCCGTCGAGCGGACGAAACGGAGCTGCCAAAGAAGGTGAGAGAATGGAAGAAACTCAATATTTTTTGACTGACCCGAACGACGTGATTGATCCCCACGACGCAAGGCGCGTCGCGGGAGTGAAACCCGGACGCGTCTGAACAGTTGCGGAAAGAGAGCCGCAGGACGTTAAGTCTTCAAGCGAGTTTGCGTCGACGCAGGAAGCCTGAGCCCAAGATCAAACCAGCGAGCCCCAACACGCCAGAGGGCTCGGGGATGGCAGAAGTGGACACGGCAGAAATGGCGTTCACCGTTAGCGTGTCTCCACTACTAAATGTGGCGTTCATGATACCAGTGCCTTCGTTGATCCCCATGGAGGCGAGGGTTTGGTTTTCAAACGTCATGCTGCCGGAAATCGGATCTCCTGAGACATACGACGATTCGATAAAAAACCCACTGGCTTGAAAGCCAAAGGCATTTCCGGCTGCAGCTGAAACAGTGTCTGCGTTGAATAGACCGCCTGTCCCAAAGGCCGAGGGGGCCACGGTCCACGGATTTTTTGAGAAATCGGTGAGAGAAGCTTTGTTCGTCGCGCCATTTTGGAAATTTATCTGCCCAGCGGATGCCCCGATCCGGTTGACATTGCCTGATCCTATAATGTTGAAGCCGATACCGGTGAGATCGATCGAGCCGCTGTAGCTGGCCACGACGTCGGAGCCTTGCTCTTCGATGTTGACGATGATTCCGGCTTCGGCGTTGCCGGGTAGCAGGCATGAGGCCGGAAGAGCTGCGGTGACGAGTATGGCTGTGGATTTTGTTTTCATAAGGCAGGCACGGTAGCTTGGAGCCCATGGAGGTGTCATTGATCCCACGTGCCAAAGTATTGCTATTGCGTGCCGGGCGATGATGCGCGACGGCGTCGGCGGGGGCGGGGCGATTTTTTCTTTGGGATTCCGGGAAAGCGGTGTTTGTTCGGGGTCGGTCATGCATCGTTCCCGTCCTCGATCCGCACGAAAGGTTTGCCTGTTTTCGGGCTGGCAACAGCTCTGTTCTTCTCTCGGTCAACCGGTTGAAGCGATCCTGGCGGCGGCCTCGCTGCCGGCTGAGCTGGCGCGCGAGGAGCATGCCGAAATGACGCGGGAAGAGTTTTTTCGGTTATGGAATACCCTGCACAGCGAAAGGTCTCCGCGGGAGCTGGCTGATTGGATTCTCGGGTTTTTCGACCAGACAAGGCCGGCTCCCATTCTGGCGGCGCTCTGCAGTCGCAATCTCCGCGCGGGTCTCGGTCGTGTGGCCGAATACAAGTCGCTCCTCGCACCCAAGCAGATGTCTTTGGTGCCCTGCCGTGGAGGCCTTTCGGTGGTCTGTGATTGGCAAGTGGATGATGTCCCCTCGTCGCTTTACTTCGTGGAGTTGTGCTTTCTGCGCAATCTTGCCGATACAGGAACCGGCCGCGCGGTGATTCCGCTGAAGGCGGAGTGCCCCGGAGCCGGGAGTATTCCGGATTCCCTTGCCCTGGAACTGCTGGGCGTTTCCCTTGATCCCGGACCGGTCATGAAAATGACTTTTGCCGAAGCGGACCTGGAGGCTGAATTCAACTCGGCCAACCCGGTCACTCTCAAAATTCTCGAGGATGGGCTCCAACAGCGGTTGCTCACGGTTTCCGAGCAGTGGTCCGAGAAGTTGAAATTCACCCTCAAGCGCCTCCTGCCGGATCAGCGTTACCGCCTCGAGGATGCGGCCGGGGCGATGGCCTGCACGGCACGCAACCTGCAACGCCAGCTGGCCGCCGAGGGCACCAGCTTCAAGGAGGTGCTTAATGACACGCGCCGGGAGTTGGCCATAGTCTATTTGGGCAAGGTTCGCTTCTCGC
>JALQTQ010000267.1 GCA_023263995.1 Akkermansiaceae bacterium
GGTCTTGTCTTCGCGGGCCTGACCGACTGGTGTGGCATGGGAATGTTGCTGGCCAAGGCCCCGTGGAATCAGCGGGGCGCACCTTGCGGCGGTAGCTCGGCTTGCGGAGTCTGATCATCGGGGGCAAGGGTGTGGCATGGCCCGGTCGCTCGGGTGGCGTGTTCGCTTGGATTTTCCCCGGGGGCACATCTGGTAAGGTTGGCGGGTGAGGGATCAAGGCTCCCTCTCGTCTCCTTACTTCAGAACGGGATGTCGTCGTCGGTTGGATCTGCTTCGTTATCGAAGCGACTGTCGAAAGCGCTGGAGGGTGGATCGTCGAGGCTGCTGGTTGACGAGCCACGGCCCGGGGATTCGATTTTCCAGGCGTTCAGGTTCACGTAGTAGCGTCCCTTGTATTCATTGCCGCGGATGTCGAAGGTGACCTTGAGTTCGTCACCGATCTGGAGTTCGTTGAGGAGGTCGATCTTGTCGCGGACGGTTTCGAACTTCACCATCTGAGGGTATTTCCCGTCGGGGACCTCGATCACGAATTCGCGTTTTGAGAAGCCGCTGGCGAAGGTTTGGGTATCTTCCAAGACTTTGAGGGTGCCGGTGAGTTCGAAGGAGTTGGCCATGATACTTGTGTTCTTAGGATTGGGTTTTGAAGTGACGTTTAATGGTAAAGTCGTTGTTTTTCGAGAGGATTTCCGACTCGGGGAAAAGATCCTCGTATTCGGGGAACATGGTGTCGCCGGGATGGGCTTCGTGGACGTGGGTGATGAGGAGTTCGTCGAGTTGCGGGAGAAAGAGCCGGTAGATCTCGGCCCCGCCGATGATGAAGGCGAGCGGGTCGAGGAGGTCGAGCGAGGCCAGCTCGTCGGGATGGTGGATGGTGTCCACGCCCTCGTGTTTCCAAGCGGGGTCGCGGGTCATGACGATGTTCTGCCGCTTGGGAAGCGGGCGGCCGATGGAGTCGAAGGTTTTGCGTCCCATCACGATGGGGTGGCCCGAGGTTTGTCGTTTGAAGAACTTCAGGTCCTCGGGGAGGTGCCAGGGGAGGTCTCCGTCTTTTCCGATGATCCGTTCCGAGGTCATTGCAACAATGGCGGTGAGGGTCATATAGCGACGGGAGCTTTGATGTGCGGGTGGGCTTGGTAGCCGGTGAGCTCGAAGTCTTCGAACGTGAAGTCGTCGATGTTGGTCACCTCCGGGTTGATCTTCATGGTTGGCAGCGGAAGCGGTTCGCGGGTGAGCTGGAGGTTGGCCTGCTCGAGGTGGTTGGTGTAGAGGTGGAGGTCTCCGAAGGTGTGGATGAACTCGCGCGGTTGGTATCCGCAAACTTGGGCCACCATCAGGGTGAGAAGGGCATAGGAGGCGATGTTGAAGGGGACGCCGAGAAAGAGATCGGCACTTCGCTGGTAAAGCTGGCAGCTGAGGCCGGGCATGTCGGAGTCGGGGTCGTGCACGTAGAACTGAAAGAGCAGGTGGCAGGGTGGCAAAGCCATTTCATCGACCTTCGCCACGTTCCAGGCCGAGACGAGGTGGCGTCGGGAGGTGGGGTTGTGTTTGAGGCTCTCGATGAGCTTGGTGATCTGGTCCACGGTGGTGCCGTCGGCTTTGGGCCAAGAACGCCACTGCTGGCCGTAGACTGGACCGAGGTCACCGTTTTCGTCGGCCCATTCATCCCAGATCGTGACCTTGTTTTCCTTAAGGTAGGCGATGTTGGTATCGCCTCTGAGGAACCAAAGAAGCTCGTGGATGATCGAGCGGAGGTGGAGTTTTTTGGTGGTGAGGCAGGGGAAGCCGTCGCGGAGATCGTAGCGGACCTGACGTCCGAACACACTGAGGGTGCCGGTGCCGGTGCGGTCGCCCCGTTCCTCCCCGTGGTCGAGCACGTCGCGAAGGAGGTCGAGGTAAGTCTGCATGAGGCGAGCTTGCGAAAGGGCGCGGGGGTGTTCAAGCGAAAGGGATCAGTCTTGCGCGCCCGGGTGTCGACGGTTCTGTTTCTTCTGCCCGTGGCGGCGTTTATTTTCGACATTGCGTTTGCGGGCACCGAGGCCGGGGCGCCGGTGGTGGCGGCGTTTTTTTTCGCGGGCGTTCTGGCGGGCGAGGGCTTCGCGGCGATTTTTTTGCTCGAGGTGACGGCAGATTTCCTCTCGGGCGAGGGTGCGGTTGGTTTCGCGGGAGCGGTCTCGTTGCACCTTCACCTCGATTCCGCTGGGGGGATGCTGGAGAAAAACGCAGGACGAGGTCTTGTTGATTTTTTGGCCACCACTTCCGGTGCCGCGGATGAATTTCTCCACCAGATCGTCCTCGCGGATGCCGAGGGCGGCCATGCGACAGGCGAGTTCCTCGTGCTTATCCGGTGAGGGCATCGAGGTATCCTTGCACGGCTCGAGTGATTTCGCCAGCGACATTGGCGCGAGGGTTTGCGAAGGGGGGGACGAACCATGGGTAGGAGCCGATGACATCGGTGATGACCGCGATTTCGCCGTCGCAGTTGCTGCGTCCGCAGCCGATCCCGATGGTGGGGACTTCGAGGTGTTCGGTGAGGTATCGGGCGGCGGCGGGGAGGACACTTTCGAGGACGAGGGCGGTGATGCCGGCCTGCTGCAGGGCGAGGGCACCATTGAGGAGGGCCTGCGTTTCCTGCTCGGTTTTGCCTTTCTTTTTGTATCCGCCTTCTACCTTGACGCGTTGCGGCAGCATTCCGAGGTGACCCACCACCGGGATTCCGTCGGCAGTGATCGCGGCGACCTTGTCGGCCTGGCGCAGTCCGCCTTCCAACTTCACCGCATGGGCCCCGGCCTTGACGAGAAGGCGGGCATTGGCGAGGGCGGTGGCCGGGTCGGGGTAGGTGTGGATGGGGAGGTCTCCGACGATGAGGGCGTTTTGGCTTCCCCGTGCTACGGCAGCGGTGTGATGGATCATGTCGGCCAGGGTAACGTGAGTGGTGTCGGGGAAGCCGAGGACCACCATGCCGAGGGAATCGCCTACGAGGAGAAGGTCGACGCCCGCTTCATCGAGCAGGCGCGCAGTGGGGTAGTCGTAAGCGGTCAGCGCGGATATCGGGGCGTGACCCTTGCGGGCGCGTAGACGGAGGGCTTTTTCGGACGGGCTCATCGCGGACTACCAGACGGACTGGATGAGAATGGGGTCCGCTTCATCGGTGTCGAGCTTTCTCAGGTGCTCCCCGACAGTCGTTTCATCGCCCGGGAGGACGAGGTGGGGGTGAATGTCGGCGAGGGGTTGCAGGACGAAGCGGCGGTCGGTGAGCCTTGGATGAGGAAGAACGAGCTGGTCGTCGTTGATCATCACATCGTCGAAATAAAGGAGGTCGAGATCGATGGGGCGGGGGGCGTTGCGGACCGCTGAAGACTGGCGTCCGAGTTTCCATTCGATGAACTGGGTGGCGCGGAGGAGGTCATGCGGGTTGCCGAGGTAGTCGATCTCGATCACCGCGTTGTAGAAGTCGGGGGAGTTGGGCGGGCAGTCGACGGGTTCGGACTGGTAGAGGCCGGACTGGAGGTAAGAGGTGTCGGGCGGCATCAGGTTCAGGAGAAGGTTCCGCGCGTTGCGCAGGTTGGCAAGGCGGTTGCCGACGTTGGTGCCGAGAGCGATTCCGGTGCGGGAGGCCATGGGGAGGAATGATGGGAGCGGAGCTTAGCGGAGTCCGAGCACGTCCTGCATGTCGTAGAGTCCGGCCGGTTGGGCCTTGAGCCAGAGGGCTGCGCGGACCGCGCCGGAGGCGAAGGTCATGCGGGAGGAGGCCTTGTGGGTCAGCTCGAAGCGTTCGCCATCGGCTGCAAACATCACGGTGTGGTCGCCGACGACGTCGCCCCCGCGCAGGGTGTGCATCCCGATTTCGCGCGAAGGGCGGGCACCGGTGTGACCTTCACGGCCGTGTTTGACGTCCTCCTGATAGGACGTCTGCGTTTCTTCGTTGAGGATCTCGAGCAGGGTGCGGGCGGTGCCAGACGGGGCATCGACCTTGTGGCGGTGGTGCATTTCGATGACCTCGATGTCAAAGGTCTCGTTGCCGAGAATGGCTGCGGCCCGGCGGGTGAGGTGGAAGAGGAGGTTGACGCCGGTGGAGAAGTTGGAGGCGTGCACGATGGGAATGGTGGCGGAGGCGACCTTGATTGCTTTCTTCTGCTCGTTGGAGTGCCCGGTGGTGCCGATAACGAGGGGGACCTTGAAATCGACCGCGGTGGCGAGGAGGTCGTCGGTCAGGGTAGGCAGGGTGAAATCGATCACGGCGTCGGCTCCAGTCAGGGCGGCGGCGAGGTCCTCGCCGGCATCGTGGGTGGTGTGGATGATGGCGGCGGGTTCGGCTTCGACCGCTTCCGCGACGGCCCGGCCCATGCGGCCCGAGCGACCGGTGATGGAGATTTTCATGGGGGGAGAATTTGCTGGGATCCCGGTTTTGTCTAGGCTGCAGGAGAGAGAAAAGCGAAAGGGCGGTAAATGTCTGGTATCAATGGCCCGACTTGGCTAGGGCGGAGGCATGAGCATGACTCCAGAGACACCCCAAAACGTGGCCGCCGCGCCGTCCGATGCCGAAGTGACCGACTCGGGCCTGGCCTCGGTCGTCCTGCTGGAAGGTAGCGGGACCGAGAAGCCCGGACCGCGTGACACCGTGGAGGTGCACTACAGCGGCTGGACCAAGGACGGGAAGTTGTTCGATAGCTCGGTGGCGCGCGGGGAGAAAATATCTTTCCCCCTCAACGGGGTGAT
>JALQTQ010000268.1 GCA_023263995.1 Akkermansiaceae bacterium
GCATGGATTGCCGGTATTGCCACAGTTTTGTGGAGCATTCGGGCCATGCCAACGTGCCCACCGCCAATACTTGCTGGAATTGCCACAAAAATATCAAGAAGGGCTCTCCCAAACTTGCTGGTCTTCGCGCAGCCATGGCTGTGGATGAGAATCACCTTCCCATCACCGACGCCGACGGGAATCAAGTCGAGGGGGTTCCCATCGAATGGGTGCGTGTTCATAAGGCTCCGGATTATGTCTACTTCAACCATTCCGCCCACCTCAACCGCGGGATTTCCTGCAAGAGCTGTCACGGCGAAATCGACAAGATGGAGAAGGTCTATCACGCCGAGAGCCACTCGATGGGGTGGTGTCTCGACTGTCACCGTGCACCCGAGAAGCATCTTCGTCCGCTCGAGGAGGTCTACAACCTGAGCTATGATCCCAAGGTTTACTTGGAAGGAACGGAGGTTGTTGACACCGCCGGATTGATCGTAGCCAAGGGAGAACGTATCACTGACCCCGACGATTTTGGCAAACTTTTGAAAGCACACTGGGGCATCCGGCCCAAGGAGTCCTGTGCGACCTGTCACCGCTAATTTTTCTGACCATCTGAGATGAGCAAACGCGTCTGGAATCCCCCTGTCGCTCCGCAAGAAGGAGACCGTACCACCGCTTGGCGTAGTGTCGGTGAAAAAGAGGGCTCGAGAGCCTTTCGGAGCATCCTCGATCAGGAGTTTCCCGCTGGAGATACCTTGACCGAGGAGGAGCAGAAAGTCTCACGCCGTGATTTTTCCAAGCTCATGGGGGCCTCGACTGCTCTCGCTGGGCTCGGTCTCGCGGCCTGCCGCCGACCTGAGACCTACATCGTGCCCTACAAGAAGGCACCTGAGTGGGTTGTCCCCGGAACTCCGCTTTTCTATTCAACCACCCGGCCCAAAGCAGGAGGTGCGGTCCCACTGGTCGTGACCACTTTTGAAGGGCGTCCCACTAAGGTGGAACCGAATTCGGATCATCCCGATTCCGCCGGAACCTGCGCCCAGACCCAAGCTACGGTGCTCGATCTCTACTCTCCCTCGCGCTCGCGCCAGATCCTCAAGGACGGCAGGGAAGCCACGCGGAGTGAACTGAAATCGCTCCTGCAAGGGCTGGACCTGTCCAAGACCGCTCTTGTCTTCGGTCGGGACGATTCTCCCACCCGCAACCGTCTCGCCAAATCCTTGGCCGAGAAGGGAGCGACGTTGGTGGCATACGAATCGGTCTCCGGAGTCGCCCTTCAGCCGGGAACAGCCCACGTGGTCGACTTTTCCAAGGCCACCCGTGTTCTCTCCCTCGATTGCGACTTCCTCGGGACCGATCCCATCGGTAACAGCAAGGCCTTCTCGAAGATGCGCCAGGGGGGAAATGAGAATTACGATCAAGAAGGCGACGTCAAGGCCGACCAGATGAACCGTCTCTACCAGGTCGAGACCCAGTTCAGCCTCACCGGCGGCATGGCGGACCACCGCCTGCGGGTCGCCCCGAGCCGTGTCGCGATGATCGCGGGCGAGATCGCCCGGGCCCTCGAGGTGGGGACCTACCAGGCTCCCGAGAAGGAGAAGAAGGCCCTCTTCCCCGGTGCGAAGGATCCGGTGGCGGAATTTGACCTCTGGATCAAGGAGTGTGCGGCCGACCTCAAGGCCGCCGGACCCAAGGCGCTTGTGCTCGCCGGTTCCCGTCAGACCGCCGAGGTCCAGCAACTCGCGGCCCTGATCAACAGAACCCTCGGGTCAGCTGCCATCAAGACGGTTACTACCGGCCTCGGCCAATACGGGTCCCTCGCCGACCTTTCCGCCAAGCTCAACGCCGGCGAGGTTGAGAATGTTCTTTTTCTGACCCCCTCAAACCCGGTTTTCGATGCCGACGGTTTCGCCGACGCTCTCAGAAAGGCCAAGGTGACCATCCACTGGGGACTGCGCACTGACGCCACCGCCCGGGCCTGCACTTGGCACATTCCGGCAGCCCACTACCTCGAAAGCTGGGGCGATGCCCGCACGGAATCCGGTGTGCTTTCCCTCATCCAGCCGATGATCTTGCCCCTCTACGGCGGGATCTCGGAAATCGACCTTCTGCATGTCCTTGGAGGCGGGGACTTCGGATCGGGTGAGCTTCTCCCGTCGATGGGTGAGGTCAAAACGACCTTCGCCGAGGTGACTGGCAAGTCCGACCCGGAATCGTGGCGCGCCGCACTCGAGCAGGGCTTCGCGGCCGACACCTCCTACGAGGCCGCCGAGGTTGAAGTGGCCGTTCCGACCCTGAAGCTTCCGACCCAACCGAATCCCACGGCCCTCGAAATCGTCTTTGCGACCGATGCTTCGGTCCACGACGGACGCTTCATCGACAATGCTTGGCTGCAGGAATCCCCGGACCCGGTGACCAAGGTCACTTGGGACAATGCCGCCCAGATTTCGCCCGTGACCGCCAAGGAGCTGGGCATTTACGACCGGGTGGTCGCCCTCGAACCCCAGACGCCGCTCATGCGTATCGGAGGGAAGGTCAAGGTATCCAAACGATACGAAACCGGGGAAGGCGAGGGGAACCACTCGCCCATGATCGAAATCATCGTGAATGGGCGTGAGCTCTCGGTGCCGGTGGTGATTGCCTACGGACACGCGGACAATGCTATTACCCTCCCCGTGGGATACGGCCAAGCCGCCGACGATGGGCGTTCCGGGTCAACGGTTCACGACAAAAATCACCCGGTGGTCGGCGACGTCGGCCTTAACACCGGTTTCAACACCTATCTCCTCCGCACCGCCGAGACATCTTATTTTGCCTCCGGTGCCGTGGTGAATGCGACGGACCAGAAATACCCGATGGCGCTCACTCAAGAGCACAATTCGATGTATGGTCGCGCCTTGGCCCGCGAGATTTCCACCATGCCGGTCGACGGCAAGGGCGACTTTGAAGCCCAGAAAGAAGGGGTCAAAAAGCAGGGGATGGATTCCCACGCTCCCAAAAACATTTCCCTCTACAAGCCGAAAGGGGGCGTCTGGTCAAAGACCGACCTCGCCGAAAAGACCCACCTCGCTGACGAGATCCACCAGTGGGGCATGGCCATCGACCTCAACACCTGCACCGGCTGCAATGCCTGTCTGGTGGCCTGTCAGGCCGAAAACAACATCCCGGTGGTGGGCAAATCCCAGGTCGCGATGGGGCGCGAAATGCACTGGATCCGCATGGATCGCTACTTCGCTTCCCAAGAGTATGCCTATGACCATGGACACAAGGCCAAGGATGGAGAGGGCAACAAGATCGAGAATCCCGAGTGGGTCACCCAAAACCCCGAGTCCATTCCCCAACCGGTGGCCTGCGTGCAGTGCGAGATGGCCCCCTGTGAGACGGTCTGCCCCGTCAACGCCACCGTGCACACCGAGGAAGGCCTGAACTCGATGGCCTATAACCGCTGCATCGGCACCCGCTACTGCGCCAACAACTGCCCTTACAAGGCCCGTCGTTTCAACTTCTTTGACTACAACAAGCGCAATCCGCTCATCAAGGGCAACCTCTACAAGGGACCCTTCGGCGAGAAACAGGTGGGAGCCGCTCCGCACCTCCAGCGCAACCCGAATGTTACTGTGCGGATGCGCGGGGTCATGGAGAAGTGCACCTACTGTGTGCAGCGTCTCGAGTCCGCCAAGATCAAGCAGAAGCAGCAACAGAAGGTCAACAAGTATGCCGCCGGCAAGATGTCGCACGACCTCACCGTCGACCGCACCAAGGACCTCCGCGTCAAGACCGACAGCGTCAAGACGGCCTGCCAGGATGCCTGCCCGACCAGCGCCATTTCCTTCGGCAACCTCCTCGATGACAACTCGAAGGTCGTTCGCGCCAAGGGCAATGTGCTCGACTCGGTCAAGATTATCAAAGGCGACCAATATCGGGAAATTCAGGGAAGCCCCCGCAACTACGATCTTTTGCAATACATCGGGGCCCGCCCGCGCACGAGCTACCTCGCCCGGGTCAAGAACCCGAACGGCAAGATGCCCGACGCCAAGTATCTCGGCCAGGCCACCATCAACATTCACTAACCCGCTAATTCTTTCCCGCGACTGAAACCCATGTCCGAAGCGACCACATCGTCCGAGACTTCCGAAAGCACGGTGAAAATCCCCGTGCTTGAGCGCGAGAAGTTGATCCTCAATGAGCGCTCCTATAGCTGGATCACTGAACGCATCTGTGGGGTGGTGGAAGGACGCCAGCCCTTCCTCTGGTGGATCCTCTTTATTCCCTCGGCCATCATCGCCCTCGTCGGGGTGGTCGGCGGCCTGACCTATCTTGTGTCGACCGGGGTGGGGGTCTGGGGAAACACCAACCGCGTGATGTGGGGCTGGCCGATCGTGAACTTCGTGTTCTGGATCGGTATCGGCCACGCCGGCACCCTGATCTCTGCCATTCTTTTCCTGACCCGCCAAAACTGGCGGACTTCGATCAACCGGGCGGCGGAGGCCATGACGATCTTCGCGGTGATGTGCGCCGGCATCTTCCCGGCCTTCCACGTGGGTCGGGTCTGGATGGCTTGGTTCCTCGCTCCCATCCCCAACTCCAACGCGATCTGGCAGAACTTCAAGTCGCCGCTTCTCTGGGACGTCTTCGCGGTTTCGACCTATTTCACTGTCTCCCTCATCTTCTGGGTCCTCGGCATGGTGCCCGATCTCGCCACCATCCGCGACCGCTGCAAACCCGGCATCCG
>JALQTQ010000269.1 GCA_023263995.1 Akkermansiaceae bacterium
CGACTTCAAGCGGCGAAGGAAGGTAGTCAACCACCGCGTTGAGGACGTTCTGCACTCCCTTGTTCTTGAAGGCCGATCCACAGAAGGCCGGAAAGAAATCGAGATTGATCGTCCCTTTGCGAATGCACTTTTTGATTTGCTCGACGGTGGGAACCTCACCCTCAAGGTAGGCCTCCATCAGTTCGTCGTCCTGCTCCACGGCGGTCTCAATAAGTTCCTCGTGGTATTTCTGGGCCTTCTCCTTGAGTTCCTCGGGAATTTCGGTGATCTCGTAATTCTCGGGTTGGCCTGAATCATCCCAGATCCACGCCTTCATTTCGAGGACATCGACCACCCCCACAAAGGAATCCTCGAAGCCGATCGGGATCGTCATGACGAGAGGCTTGGCCCCCAGCACGTCCCTGGTTTGCTGAATGACGCGGTAAAAATCAGCCCCGATCCGGTCGAGCTTATTGACGAAGATAATCCGGGAGACCTCCGAGTCGTTGGCGTAGCGCCAGTTCGTTTCAGACTGGGGCTCCACCCCGCCCGATCCACAAAAGACCCCGATGCCACCGTCGAGCACCTTGAGAGAGCGGTAAACCTCAATGGTGAAATCGACGTGCCCCGGAGTATCGATGATGTTCATCCGGTGGTTGTTCCAGAAGCAGGTCGTCGCCGCCGACTGGATCGTGATGCCTCGCTCGGCCTCCTGCTCCATGAAGTCGGTCGTCGACTCGCCATCGTGGACCTCACCCGTCTTGTGAATTTTACCCGTGAGCTTGAGGATCCGCTCAGTGGTCGTCGTTTTTCCGGCATCCACGTGTGCAAAGATGCCAATGTTCCGATATTTGGTGAGGTCTGTCATGGTTACTGTCTCGGCAGGCGCGCGTCTTAATCAGCACCCTGCCCGTTTGTCGAGTCCCGAGCGAGACTTTTTCGCACCCGGTTCCACCGGCACCTCACTCGGAGGAATCTCCCCGACGAGGTGATTCGTGCTGATTCTTCGTTTACAAAAGCCCATTTCCTGATCATCAGAGCCCGTCGCAACGAATTTTTCACATCGCAATGAGCACGAACTACTTCAACACCCTTCCCCTCCGCATTCAGCTCGAAGAACTGGGCACTTGCCGGTTCATGGACGCCTCTGAATTTCAAAATGGCATTGATGCCGCCAAGGGACTCAAGATTGTGATCGTGGGCTGCGGTGCCCAAGGCCTCAATCAGGGCCTCAACATGCGCGACTCGGGCCTCGATGTCTCCTACACCCTTCGTGCCGCCGCGATCCAAGAGAAGCGCCAATCCTACCTCAACGCCACCGAGAATGGCTTCAAGGTGGGGACCTACGAGGAAATGCTCCCCACCGCCGACATCGTGATGAACCTCGCTCCCGACAAACAACACACTGATGTGGTCAACACCGTGGTTCCTCTGATGAAGGAGGGCGCGGTCTTCTCCTACGCTCACGGATTCAACATCGTGGAAGAAGGAACCCAGATCCGCAAGGACCTCACCGTAATCATGGTGGCCCCCAAATCACCCGGATCCGAAGTGCGCGAGGAATACAAGCGCGGCTTCGGCGTCCCAACCCTCATCGCCTGCCATCGCGAAAACGACCCCACCGGCCAGGGCATCGAAATCGCCAAGGCCCTCTGCGTCGCCCAAGGCGGTGACCGGGCCGGGGTTCTCGAGTCGTCCTTTGTCGCCGAGGTCAAGTCCGACCTCATGGGTGAACAAACCATTCTCTGCGGCCTCCTCCAAGCCGGGTCGATTCTCTGCTTCGAGAAAATGAAGGCCGAGGGCATCGATCCCAAGTGGGCCGTCAAATTCATTCAGAATGGCTGGGAGGTCACCACCGAAGCCCTCAAGCACGGCGGCATCACCAACATGATGGATCGCCTCTCCAACCCGGCCAAGCTGGAGGCCTTCCGCCTCTCTGAAGAACTCAAGTCCATCATGCGCCACCTCTTTTACAAGCACATGGACGACATCATCTCGGGTGAGTTCTCGAAAACCATGATGGAAGACTGGGCCAACGACGACGTGAAGCTGCTCGGCTGGCGTAAGGCCACCGGGGAAACCGAATTTGAACAAACCGAAGGCGAGGGAGAAATCTCCGAGCAGGAATACTTCGACAAGGGCATCCTGATGGTCGCGATGGTGCGCGCCGGGGTCGAACTGGCCTTCGAGGCCATGGTCGAAGCTGGCATCGAGCCGGAATCGGCCTACTACGAGTCCCTCCACGAAACGCCCCTTATCGCCAACACGATTGCTCGCAAGAAGCTCTACGAAATGAACCGCGTTATTTCCGATACCGCGGAATACGGCTGCTACCTTTTCAGCCACGCCGCGGTTCCCCTTCTTCAGGACTTCATGGCCACTGTCGATGCCAGCGTGATCGGCAAGGGCCTCGATCTCAAGGACAGCTCGGTCGATAACCAGACCCTCGTCCGCGTGAACGAAATCATCCGGAACCACGAGGTCGAGGAAATCGGCATCTACCTGCGCGAAGCAATGAGCGCGATGAAGCCGATCGCCGCTTCGTAAGAGCCGGGTTAGTCATTGGAGTCCTCGCCGGGATCCTGTAGCTTCTTCCGCAGGGTCACCCGGTTGATCTTCATGGCCCGGGCCAAATGCGAGGGCTTGTTGTCGTGACGGTTGAGGAGGAGCTTGAGAAGGCGTCGCTCCAGGTCCGCGTGGAGCTCCCGGTAGCTCAGGGCCCCGTCGTTTCCTTCCAGTTGTCGATCGAGCCACTCATCGAGATGATGATCGAACGGCTCTTTCTGCCCATTCTCGGGGGCGGCGGCCTGCGCCCCGAAATACGGCGGGAGCTGAGCGGAAGTGAGCTCGGCAAGTTCGGAATGGGCCACAACGAGATACCGGATGAGATTGCGAAGCTCGTGAAGATTCCCGGGCCAGGAATGCTTCTGGAACATCTCCATCAAGCCGGATGAAAGGCGACGGGACCGCGATCCGGATTGTTCGCCAAGGAAATAGGAAGCCAACGCGGGAAGGTCATCCAGGCGATCCCGCAGCGGAGGAAGGTCGATTTCGAGGACTTGCAGCCGATAATAAAGGTCAGGGAGGAGCTTTCCCGCCATCACCTTGGCGTGCAAACCCTCTTCATCGACGGTCGCCATCAGTCTCACCGGCTCGGTGCCCGGATGATCGAGGCGATTAATGAGCGCCTTCTGGGCAACCGGTGAAAGCGCGGGAAGATTCTCGATGAGCAGGGACGCTCCCGCCGCTTCCGCAACCGCTTGGTCGCAGGCCACGGCATCGGTATCGGGAAGCGCCTGAAGGTAATGACATCCTCCCCGGGCGGCATGCTCCTGGATCAAGCGGGCCACGTGGGTTTTTCCGGTTCCGATTTCGCCGCGCACCACCACGGGCTCCGAAGTGGCGCAAGCCTGCGCGATCAGTTGGAAGACCTTCCGCATCCCGGCTGCCGCCCCGATCAAGGCGGTGGCAGCCGCCTTGCCGGAAAGCGCCTCTTTCTCGTCAGCCTTTCGCGGAGACGGCTCCCGAGATGACGAGGCTTCCAAAAAGGACACCAGCTTTTCAAAATCGACGGGCTTGTCGAAAAAGGCAGTCACTCCCAGTTTCCGCGCTGCAATGGCATTCTCTACGTCACCATGCGCGGTCATAACGGCCACCGGCACTCCGCCCATCCCGCGATTCTTTTTCAAAAAATCAAGCCCGTTGCCATCGGGCAGGCCAAGGTCGAGGAGGATGAGATCGAGGTCCCCCCGCCCCAGCTCTTCGTCGGCCCGGGCCAGGGTCGGCACCATGACGCTCCGCCAATCGTGACGCTCGGCCAAGGCCGAGATCGCCAGGGCGAGCGGACGGTTGTCTTCCACGATGAGCAGGCGAGGTGGCTTCATGAGATCTTGCCGTTGGGGTTTTTGGGAAGGGATCCCCGCACCAGCGCTCCTCCCCCGGGAAGGTTTTCCGCGGTGATCTTGCCATGATGAGCTTCCAGCACACCGGAGACCAAGGTCAGCCCGAGACCAAAGCCCCCTTCCCTCTCGGAGTAAAAGGCCTCACCGAAATGGGCGAGGGCGCTCTCGCTGAACCCCTCCCCTTCGTCCCGGATCGCAAAAACCACCCGGTCTCCATGGTCTTCCAGTTCGACCTCGATCCGACCGCCCCGGGGCATGGCCTGGATGGCGTTGTCCAGCAGATTGCGGAAAACGTGTTCCAGTCGCTTGGCGTCGCAAGGCAGGACCAACGATGCGGGAGCGATCAAGACGGCGGTCACCCGATGAAACTCCATCAGCGGCTTCATCTTTTCCAACAAGTCCCGCAACTGGGCACTCAGGTCATGGGCGTTCGCCTGCGGCCCGTCCGGCTTGGCCACAAACAGCCATTGATCCACGAGCGAGGCAATCCGCTCAGCCTCTTCCCTGATCAACCGGCCGACCGATGCTTCCCCGCCCGCTTCCAACTGCTGTCCGTGCATGATGATGCTGGCAGCAGGATTCTTGATCTCATGGGCCAGCGAAGTCGTGATCTGGCCAAGGAGGGCCAGCCTCTCGACCCGCCTTCGCTTTTCCTGTTCCGAAAGAAGCCGGGAACGGTGATCGACCAACTCCCGAGCCAGTCGCCCGATTTCATCACGCCGCTTCAGCAGGCGGAGGGAAAGACGAAGCGGCCGGTCATTCGGGGTTTCCCGGGTCTCCCTGGCAATCGCGCGCAGGGGAATGACGACACTCCGGGAAATGAA
>JALQTQ010000026.1 GCA_023263995.1 Akkermansiaceae bacterium
GGGCGAATCATTCGAGTCTTCCCCTCCATCCGTCACTCCGGTCGACACCGTGGGTGCCGGGGATGCCTTCACTGGTGCCCTCGCCGTGGCCTTGGCGGAAGGTCAGGCTTTGAAAGATGCCGTCCGCTTCGCCAACACCGCCGCCTCGCTTTCGATTCTTAAGCACGGGGCCCAGGGTGCGACGCCAACTCGTGCCGAAATCGAGGCGGCGCTGGGATCGTGATGATGTTTTACGGGAAAGCAGTCGAGTCAACTCACCGCACCGTTACGGCCTCGACAGGGGAAGCACACTCAATGCTTGCTTCAGAAACTCTACAGTCGGAAAAGGGATTGATCACGATTGTTGGTGAGGCCGTTTTTGCGCCATCTTCAATCGGTGGTCGGTTGTCGGCTTGGAGGTGGTGACAAGGAGGTGATTTGGGAGAACGCGGCCTTTCCGAAGCGTTCCCCTAATTTGACCGATTCGGCCGGGGGATAGTGGAGATTGCCCGGCCTTTCTTTCTCGGCCCGGGGGATGAATGGATCGGTGTCGATCCAGGTGCCGCGCGGGTGATCTTGGGCCAGGCTTTCCTGCACCCGGCGCATCCGGGTCCAAGCCTCTTTTCGTGCCTCGTCTCCGTAGAGGCCGTAGTCGCTGAGACGCCCGATCACAAAATACATTTCCTTGATTCCGAGCGCTTTTTCGAGTCGCGCGGTCAGCACTTTGAAGCTGCGCTCATAGGCGGCTGCAAGATCTCGGTTGGCATCGGACTCGCCTTGCATCCAGATCAGGTGGACCGTTTGAAAAGTTTCGGGGCGGCAGTTTTTTTTGACGAGTGCCACCAGCTTGGGAAACTCCTCGCCGTTGCTCTTGTTGTGGGACAAGGCGGCCATGGGATGCCCGGCGGGCAGAGCGTAGTCGGCGACCCAGAATCGGATCCCCCGGCCAGCCTTGCTGTGGTGAATGATGGTGGCGTCGGGACCCAATGCCTTGGTGACCACCGTCGCAAAACCCCTCTTTAAGCCATCGGTCATGTTGGATTGGCCGGAAAGGATAAAGAGGTGACCCGATTTTTCTTCGCCCGGGCAAGAGGCGGTCACCATCAAGGCAAGAATCCAGAACCGGAAGAAACGGACCATCGGGCACTCCTACGGCAGCCAACAGAAAGCCTTTTCAATTCCAGAAAGTCGAGATCTCAACGGGCTGTGAAAGGGGTCTTGCATCAATGGAAGCAGGGTTGAATTAAGTGCAAGTGGAGTGAATTTTGTGGGGAGAGCGTTCGTTTCAACTCGTGTCATGAAAAGGATCTTCTATCTGCTTTCGGGCCTCGCGGCCATTCCGCTTCTTACTTCCTGTGCGGATTACGGGGTCTATGGGACCACGGTGGCGCGACCGATCGTGGGCAATTCTGGTTTTGTCAGTGGTGGTTTTGTGAGTGGAAATTTGGCCCCGCTCCAAGTGGGCTTTGTGGCCACGACCTTCGACCGTTGGGCGTGGGATCCTTATCGACGCTTCTGGTTTGATCGGAGTTGCGGGCGTTATTGGGATTACCGCCAGAACCGTTATTGCACGGTGGTTCCCCGCCGCTTCCCGACCGCAGTCTATCCGACCGGCTACCGAAGGGGAACCCGCTTGGCCTGCCCGAGCTACCTACCCCGGACCACGGTGGTGGCGAGCCGCGGTAGTCATTTCGGCAACTTCGGTCGCGGGGTGATCCATCACGACAACCACCGAAGCCGGGTCGGTCCGGTGGTTCACGGGTTCTCGCGGGGATCGACCGATCTCCGAGCCGTGAACAGTCGCGGGCGCTTTGATCCCTCGCCCGTCACCAACGACAGGACTTTTTCCCCGACAACTTCGCGTGGGATGGTCACGCACTCCACCATTTCCCCTGACAAAAGTCTGCGCAATGTGGCCTCCGGCCAGACCGCTTCGCGAAATTCCGGGAGGTCCCGCAGCACCTCTCCGTCAACCTATTCCAACCGCTCTGGCTCTCTCTCGTCACGAGCCACTTCATCGCTCAACACCCGGTTGTCTTCTGGCTTCAATCGCTCCACTTTTCCGACGGCGAGAAGCACTTCGATTCCCACGGTCCGGTCGGCGGAGTCGTCGGGTGGAAGCGCGGCAAGGGGTGCCTCGTTTGGACCTTCCGCTTCGACGGTTCGCGCGGCCGGGGCCTCTCGCAGTCCCGTCGCTCCCAGTCGCTCGATGAATTCCGCCCGCCAGCGCACTCGTTGAAAGCTGCGGCCCCTTCCCGGTGAGCAATCACCGGGGCTTGGGCGATCTCTCCGTGCGGCAGGGTGGCATGGCCCAGGACTCTTCGCATTTTTTGCGTGTTTTTCAGGCGGTGAATGGTTTCTCTCCGGCCCCAGTAAGCCATGTCCGAGAAACGCAAGCCCTATCCTTTCGACGAATTCGAACCCAAATGGCAGTCCCACTGGGGAAAGAACAAGACCTATCGGACGCCGGGACCGGGTGAAGAGGGCTTTGATCCGTCCAAGGCGAAATACTACATCCTCGACATGTTTCCTTACCCGAGCGGGGCCGGCTTGCACGTCGGTCACCCTGAGGGATACACCGCGACTGACATCGTGGGTCGTTACAAGCGCATGAAGGGCTTCAACGTCCTGCATCCGATGGGGTGGGATGCCTTCGGCCTGCCCGCCGAGCAATATGCGATCAAGACTGGTCAGCATCCCCGCGTCACCACCGAGGCCAACATCGCCAACTTTCGACGTCAGCTTCAGGCCTTGGGATTTGGATACGACTGGGATCGCGAGGTGAACACCACCGATCCCGGATACGTCCGCTGGACCCAGTGGATCTTCCTGCAGCTTTACCATTCCTACTTCTGCGATGAAGAACAGAAGGCCAAGCCGGTTTCAGAACTGGAGGCCAAAGGCTGGACCCAAGAGCAAATCGATGAGGTCCGACTCGCCTTCATTCACGAGGCACCCGTGAACTGGTCACCGAGCATGGGCACCGTGCTCGCCAACGAAGAGGTTGAGGAATGGAAGGCCAAAGGGGAGACGGTAGAGCGCCGTCCCCTGCGTCAGTGGATGCTGCGCATCACCAAGTATGCCCAGCGCCTCATCGATGAACTGGAACCGCTCGATTGGCCTGAGTCGATCAAGGCCTTGCAACGCAATTGGATTGGCCGCAGCGAGGGAGCCGAAGTGGTTTTTGAGGTCCTCCCGGGTACGCAGACCGATCATTCCGAAGAAGCGGGAGACGCCTCTTTCGAAGTCACCGTTTTCACCACGCGTCCTGACACCTTGTTCGGGGCCACCTACATGGTCCTCGCCCCGGAGCACCCCCTCGTTGCCGAAGTCACCAGTCCGGAGCAAAAGGAAGCAGTCGCGGCATACGTCGCGGCCTGCGCCAGCAAATCCGACATGGAGCGTGGCCTCGATAAGGAAAAGACTGGGGTCGCCACCGGTGCCTTCGCCATCAATCCGGTGAACGGCGAAAAGATCCCGGTGTGGATTGCGGACTACGTCATGATGGGATACGGCAGCGGAGCGATCATGGCCGTGCCCGCCCACGATGAACGGGACTTTGAATTCGCCAAAAAATTCGATTTGCCCATCATTCAGGTGGTCTCGGAGGGCAGCGAAGACCTCTCCCCTTCGCTTCCCTACACGAATCAAGGCACCGCGATCAACTCCGGCTTTCTCGACGGCCTCAAGACCAGTGACGCCAAAAAGACAATGATCGCTTGGCTGGAGGAAAAGGGGAAGGGAACGCGCAAGGTCCAATACAAACTCCGCGATTGGCTCTTCTCCCGCCAGCGTTATTGGGGCGAGCCCTTCCCTCTTCTCTGGGACAAGGAGACCGGACGCCACGTCGCCTTGCCCGAATCCGAACTCCCTCTCCTCCAACCCGAAATGGAGGATTTCAAGCCGACGGGTGACCCGCGCGGGCCCCTCCTCAATGCCACCGACTGGATCGACTATTCGCCAAAATACACCCGCGAAACCAACACCATGCCGCAGTGGGCCGGGTCATGCTGGTATTACCTGCGCTACTGTGATCCCGGAAATACCGAGTTCTTCCTCTCGAAGGAAGCCGAAGACTATTGGGGAGGTGACGAGGCCTTTGTCGATCTCTACGTCGGAGGGACCGAGCATGCGGTTCTTCATCTTCTCTATGCCCGTTTCTGGCACAAGGTGCTGCATGATCTGGGTTACCTGAAGTCAAAGGAACCCTTCAAGAAGCTCGTCAACCAGGGACTGATCCTCGGGGAGGATGGTCAAAAAATGTCGAAATCGCTCGGCAACGTGGTCAACCCGGACGACGTGGTGGAGAACTACGGTGCCGATTCCCTCCGCCTCTACGAAATGTTCATGGGCCCACTCGAACAGGTGAAACCGTGGTCGATGAGTGGAGTCGAGGGCGTCCACCGTTTCCTCGCCAAGGTCTGGCGCGTGGCTGTTCGCGAAGATGGCGAGGGAGTCTGGGTCCCGAGCGGTAAGATCGCCGAAGGCGAGGATCGTGAGCTGGCCAAGACCACCCACCAGACTGTCAAGAAAGTGCAGGAAGCCATCGAGTCCCTGCGCTTCAACACCGCCATTTCCTCAATGATGGAATGCACCAATGCCTACACCGCAGCCCAAGAAGTCCCGCGTGGCTTGTTCCTGATTTTCCTGAAGCTCCTCAACCCCTTTGCCCCGCATCTCACCGAAGAGATCAATGCCCTGTTGGGTGAGAGCGAACTGCTCAGCGAGCAAAGCTGGCCCGAGGTCGATGAGTCGCTTCTCGTGGAAGCGGAAATCCAGCTCATCGTGCAGGTCAACGGCAAGCTCCGGGCCCGCATCATGGTCCCGGCCGATGTTTCAAAGGAAGATGCCGAAAAAGCCGCCCTCGCCGAGGGTCATGTGCAAAGTTTCATTGAGGGGAAAACCCTTCGCAAGATCATCGTGGTCCCCGGAAAGCTTGTGAATATTGTCGCCAGTTAGATTTCTCGTGTGGAGTTTCTGCGCCGTCCAAGCTCAACCCGAACTGGTCCTTGGCCTTCGCACCCAGCCGTGGGGCCGGGCCGTTGATCACGCGATGAGATCCTGGACGACATGCCCGTGGACGTCGGTGAGGCGGAAGTCGCGGCCGGCGTGGTGATAAGTGAGGCGTTCGTGATCGAAGCCCAGCAGATGGAGGATGGTGGCTTGGAGGTCGTGGACATGAACCTTGTTCCGGGTGATGTGGAAACCGAAGTCGTCAGTTTCACCATAGGTCCCGGGTTTGGTTCCGCCGCCCGCCATGAGGGTGGTGAAGGCTTGGGGGTGATGGTCGCGTCCGGCCTTGCGCCCGAGCGCGGGATTGGTTTCGACCATCGGGGTGCGACCGAATTCGCCGCCCCAGATAACGAGGGTTTCATCGAGGAGGCCGTGTCGTTTGAGGTCCATGATGAGGGCCGCAGTGGCCTGAGCGGTTTGCTTGCAGTTGCCCTCGGTGGAGCCTTTGACATTGGTATGGGCGTCCCAACCGGAGTGATAGATATTGATGAAGCGGACGCCGCGCTGGACCATGCGGCGGGCGAGCAGGCAGGCGCGCGCAAATGAGTGCTGGTCTCGGTCGCAGCCGTAGAGGTTGATCGTCTCGTCGGACTCGCTCTTGAGGTCCATGAGCTCGGGAGCCGAGCTTTGGAGGCGGGCCGCCATTTCGTAGGAAGTCATGCGGGTGGCGATTTCCTGGTCGTTGACGACGGAGAGGCGTTTGGCGTTGAGCTGGTTGACGAGGTGGAAGGTATCGCTCTGGAGCTCCTTGGAGTAGTTCGCGGGCGTCGAGACGTTGAGGATGGGATCACGCCCTTTGCGGAAACGGACCCCGGTGTAGGTCGTGGGAAGGAAGCCGGAGGACCAGAGCGCGGTGCCACCGGAGAGGCCGCCGCCGGTCGACATCACCACGAAGGCGGGGAGGTTGTCGGATTGCGAACCGAGCCCATAGAGGGTCCATGATCCGAGGCAGGGCCGACCGGGCTGGGAGAAGCCCGAATTGAGAAGCACCTGGGCCGGAGCGTGGTTGAATTGGTCGGTGGTGCAGGAGCGCACGATGCAGAGGTCATCGGCCACCTCCCCCAGCGGGGCGAGGGGGGACCCGAGAGTGGCGCGGGTTTCGCCGTATTGCTGGAAGGAAAACTGAGGCCCGAGAACGGCGGCGTCGGGCTGGATGAAGGCGTATCGCTGGTCGCCGATGATGGACTTTGGGAGCGGGGAGCCCTCCAGTTTGGTGAGTTGTGGTTTGGGATCGAAAAGCTCGAGCTGGGAGGGCGCGCCGGCCAGGAAAAGGTGGATGACGGCTCTCGCTTTGGGGTTTTGCAGGGGGGGCTTGGGTGCCAGGGAGCGGGCCTCCAGGTTTTGGGTGAGGAGGGAAGCCGCGGCGATTTTGCCGAGTCCGATGCCGCATTCGCTCAGAAAGTAACGTCGGGAGATTTGCGTGGACATGGGAATGGTGAGGGTGGGGTGAATGCTGGGGTGCTACGGGGAAGGGATCAGGGTCGGAATTTGGATGGAATCCCGGCCCACAGATTTCAGATGGCAAATCTCGAATCAGGGTTTGGTGACAGCTTCGTCGAGCGAGAGGAGGGCGCGAGCGAGGGCCGGCCAGGACTGGTGTTTTTCTTGGAAATCGGAAAGGAGCCGCACTTCCTCCTGAGTGGGGGGGCGGGTCAGGAGGCGCCGGAAGGCGAGGATGATTTTTTCCTCGGTGCTGCCTTCGGACTCGGCAAGCAGTTTCCCGAAGTGTTCGGCGATCTCGATGAACATGGGGTCATTCATCAGAGTGAGAGCTTGCAGCGGAGTGTTGGATCGGTCCCGTTGGGCAAGACAGGCTTCGCCTGATCCGGCATCGAAGGTGGTGAGCATGGCAAAGGGGGCAGTGCGCTTCTGGTAGATGTAGATCGAGCGTCTGAATCGGTCGGGTTCGCCGCTGGGGCGCCACTTGGGGCTTCCGTAAGCAACTTCGCTGACCCCGGCAGGTTGGGGTGGTCGTACCGGGGGACCGAACATTTTGGTGTTGAGAAGGTCGGCGGCCTGAAGGGCGGAGTCGCGGATGATTTCGGCCTCAAGCCGTTGGCGGTGGAACTGCCGGGAGGTCCCGGACTCGATGATCGATTGTTGTTGGTAGACTCGGGAGGTCACGATGAGGCGGTGCAAGTTTTTGAGGGACCATCCGTTTTCCATGAAGATCACCGCGAGGTGGTCAAGGAGGGGCTGGTTGACCGGGAGTTCGCCTTGCATTCCAAAGTCGTCGAGGGTGGCAACGAGTCCTTCGCCAAAGAAGGCGGCCCAGTGGCGGTTGGTGATCACGCGGGCGGTGAGCGGGTTTTCGCGGGAAACGAGCCAGCGGGCGAAGCCGAGGCGGTCCTTGGGATAGGCCTTTTCGTCGGGGGAGAGCGCTTCGGGGAGGCGGGGGGTCACCACCTCCTTGGGCTGGGTGAATTCCCCGCGGTGACGTCGGCGGGTCTGGCGAGGATGGTCGGACGGGCGCTCCTTCATCACCAAGGTCGTGGTGCCCTGGAGGGGCCTCTGGAGGGCGCGGATCTGGTCGGCGTGTGCTTTGACCTCGGGGGCCTGCATCAGGAAGTCTTCGAGCGTTCCCTGATGGAGGATTGCTTCGATTTTTGGTTCCGGAGAAGCACTCAAGCGGAACTTGCCCAGAGTGGAGGCGAAGTGACGTCCGAAGTGCATGGTGATGGTGAAAGGGGTGCCCGGCGCGATGGCTTGGGCGAGATTGAAGACCGCAACTTGGCGGGTTCCGATGAGTCCCTTCAGGGACCAACCCGACTGGATGTCCCCGTCGATCGCGGCCGAAGCGGTGGCGTTGCCTTGGCCGTATTGGGCGCCAAAGCCGGTTTGTGAGGAACCCGAGAAGGGAAGTGCTTGGTGGGCTTCGACTTGGAATTCGGAGAGGAAGAAGTCACCCTTGCGCCCTTCGTAGTAGGTCATACCGGGTCCGTTGTCGGGCAGGCGTGGGTCGGGAAGAGCCTCGAGGCGCAGGGAGTGAATCGGCTGGTCGGAAGCCGGAAAGGAGAGGGTGAAGATGTCGTGTTTGGAGATGTCTCCAGCTGCGAAAATGATGCCATCGTTTTCTTGCGTGAGGTAGGGTGTATTGGCATCCACTTTCTCCGCAATGAGAATTTGCCAAGGGGTCAGGTTGGTCCTCTCCCTTGCGAGCCAGGTTTGGAAGGCATTTGCGAGGGACTGCTCGGGGTTGAGCTCGGGGCCGTCGGTGCGGCCGAGTGAGAGTTGGAACGAGCTGATGGTGTGGGCCTTGCCGAAATTCTGCCGCAAGGTCACGGTGAAACGGGTGCCGGAGGGATGGCTGAGCGGTTGGGCGAAAAGGAAGGTGGCGTGTTGACTCTGGTGGGCGGTTTCGCCCCCTTGATGAATGGCCCAGCCGGTAGTGGGATCGCCATCGATGGCATGGGTCACTGGGAAGCCTTCTTGTTCTGCGCTGGCGGTGGGGCGCTGAAGCGTGATTTTTTGACCGGGCTTGGAGCCATCGAGGGGAGCGGCGACCACCTCGATTTCGCTGAGGACAAAGTTGCCGTGCTCGGTGCGGCCGGGTCCTTGCCCTTGGTCCACGAAGGTGTCGAGTCGAATGGCCGAGAGGTCGCCTTGCGGGCTTTCGAAGGTAACGGTGTAGACGTCTTTTTCCGGGGTCGGCCCATGGGCGGTGGCAATCATGCCAACGGTTTTAATTTCGCTGTGAGCAGCCGTGGCTGAGCTCAGGGTGACGGAGCTGAAGGTGAGCTCGGAGGAGGAGGGCCAGTGGCTGGGGAGTTCGGCGAGGAGCTTTTCGGCCTTGGCCCGGTTTTCCTGTTGCCGTTGGTCCATCGCGGGGTCCGGCAGCTCGAAGTCGGGTTCCAAGGTGTTGTCGAAATAGGCCATCATTCCGAAGTAGTCTTGGTGAGTGATGGGGTCGTATTTGTGGGTGTGGCACTGTGCGCAGCCGGTGGTGAGCCCGAGCCAAGTGGTCCCGGTGGTGGCCACGCGATCGGTCATGGCATGGTAACGGAACTCCAGCGGATCGATGCCCCCCTCCTCGTTGAGCATGGTGTTGCGGTGGAAGCCGGTGGCCACGATCTGGTCGGGAGTAGCCTCAGGAAGCATGTCGCCAGCCAGCTGCTCGATCGTGAATTGGTCGAAAGGCTTGTCGGCATTGAGTGACTTCACGATGTAGTCGCGGTAGGGCCAGATCGAGCGATCGCGGTCTTTTTCGTATCCGTTGGTATCGGCATAGCGGGCCAGATCGAGCCAGCGGCGGGCCCAGCGCTCTCCGTATCGCGGCGAGGCGAGCAGTTGATCGACAATTTTTTCGTAGGCCTCGGGCGACGGATCGGCCGCAAAGGTGTCGGCCACCTCAAGCGAGGGTGGCAGGCCGATGAGGTCGAGGTGGACGCGACGGATCAGGGTGTGGGGATCGGCCGGGTTGGCGAGGGGCTGGTGATGGAGGTGATCGACCGGGTGGGTGTTGGCAGGAATGGTCGACTTTTGCGGAGGAACGAAGGCCCAATGTTTTTCGTAAGGAGCTCCCGCCTTGATCCATCGTTGGAGCAGCTCGATTTCTTCAGGTTCCAGTGTTTTGTTTGCTTCCGGAGGAGGCATGATCTCGTCTGGATCGCCGGTGACAAGGCGGGAAACCACTTCCTCCCAATCCTGATCGTCGGCGACATCGAGACGCAGTCCCGCCTTGCGAAGCGAGCGACCTTTGTCGTCCTTGGCATCATCCGGACCGTGGCATTTGAAGCAGTTTTCGGAGAGGATGGGACGGATGTCTCGGGAGAATGAGATCCGGTCGCGAGCCTCTCCCTCCGGGTTTTCTCCAATGCAAGAGAGGGTGCTGGCAAAGACAAAGAGCGGGGTCAGGCGCGTGGAGAACCTCATTGCTGCGGCGGGATACGAAAAGCTCAGGGTTATTCCTTCAGGGGAAGGAGCTCGATGGACTTGAACTGAATGGGGGCGGTTTCGGCTTGGATGGAAATGTAGCCTTTGGTCAGGGGGGTGCCGTCGTCGAGTTGGACGCCGTCGTATTGACAAACCACCTTGCCTTCGGCGAGATGCTTGAACTTGTCGCCTCGAACTTCAATTTCCACCGTCACCCACTGGTCACCGTGGAAAGTCGGGCCTCCGGTGTTGATCACATGGCTTTTGGTGAGCTTGCCCTGCCAGTGGAGCTGGGTCCCGGGCGTGCAGATGTTGAGGGTGCCACGATCGCCTTTTCCAAATCCTCCTAGGAGCTGCACTTCCACGGAAGCAGGGAAGTCCTGAGTCTTTCCGATCGTTTTGGGATCCTGGCAATGGAGCATGAACCCATTGTTCCGGTTGGCCCAACCGGGACCTCCTTTGACTTGGGTCCCGATGAAACGGTAGGTCGAGCGCAGCCGGTAATGGGAGTAAGGCGTCCGGTAATAGAGATGCCCAAATTCGCCATTGAACTTATCCCATTTCGAGTAGTCCACGGTCAGCAGACCGTCCTTGACTTGGAAGGTGTCGCGGAAGTTCACGCCCAGATCCGAGCCGACGAACTTGGGAGCCCAGTCGGTGAGGTCCTTCCCGTTGAAAAGCTGAATCCATCCTTCTTCCTGATCGGCAATGGGTTTGCTCTCCGACTGTTGCCCGTGAACAAGGGTGAAGGGAACGAGAAGGGTTAAACAAAAAAAGAATTTGGTCATGAAGAACGCTAAATTCCCTTCCGACTCAATGCAACGGACAATCTGCAAACGATGATCGGGCGAAAAGTTGAGCAGTCCCGCCGCAATAGGATGAGCAAAATTATGGTAAAAATGAAAAATTGATGAGAAAATTCATCAAACGTCTTGCAGGCGATCTTTTGCTGGATTAACTCATTCGTGCCATGAAAAAAATTCATCAATTAGTCATTTCCTCACTGAGTGGAGTTCTGATCATTGGTTCTCTGAGCAGCTGCGCGGGCACGGGTCGGGATTACGCCAATGCGGCTCAGGTTGAGAGCGAGCGGATGACTCGCACCTTCCACCCGAGCCGTCGGACTCAAGGGTCGTCGGCTCGGCTGCTTCTGGAGAAACCCCAGAATCAGGGGGATCGGAAGGCTCCGACCCGCGGCTTCCACCCCAGTCGTCGGCCCTGATCACCGGGTCTTCGAGCAAAGATCAAGACCGGCCCCCTTTGATAGGGGGCCGGTCTTCTCATGGTGCTGCCGCGTGTCCTCGAATGTCATCGGCGGTGGCAAAAAATGCAGTTTTCTCCAGGTGCGACCCTTTCATGAGGGTGATCGTGCGGTAACCTTAACACCGATGAAATCGCTTACTCGAGGTGTCGATTCTGTGCCATTGAACCTGATGACTCAAAAACGCATTATGGCCGCTGCCGTTTTACTCACCCAAGCCAACAAGAGAAGGTTGGAGCAGCTTTTGTCGTCGGTTTCTCCCGAGAGCAGCCCCGAAAGCGTAATTTCCCTTTTACGGAAAAAGTTGGACCAAGCCACGGTGGTGGGCGCGGGGATTCCGCGGAATTATGTCACCATGGGGTCCATGGTGTCGATCATTGACGCCGACACCTCTGAGAAGCTGAAATTTTCGTTGGTCTACCCGGATCGGGTCAATTTTGCCTTGGGACGCGTTTCGGTTTTTTCTCCTTTGGGAGCGACCATTCTGGGGCACCGGGTGGGCGATGAGCCAGACTGGGGAGAGGGTGATGAAATTGGCCGCTTTGTGATCGCCAAGGTCGATTTCCAACCCGAGGCAATGCGCTACCGACTTCGCTGGAGCAATCGATTCAACTAGGAGACGTGACGTAAGCGTCGGAATCGGCGACTTCTTCAGTCATTGGCGGACAGCCGATCAGGATGACGGCCTTGGCATCGAGTCCCTTGGCCTTGTTGATGGAGGTGTGCCGCAGGTCGCTTGCCCCGGCCTTGAGGACATCCCGGAGGTTGCAGCCGGCGATGACCCGCTTGCTGCCCAGAAAGCTTTCCTCAACGGCAGATTCCTTGTGGAGGATCATGACCTCATCCGGTCGGCAAAGCCCCTCCTTCCTCCATCGCTGAATAATCTCCTCGATCCGTTTCAGCGGATCCTGTCCGTCCTCGATTGAGTGGACCTCCGGTTCAGGGCCCTCGGGCAACCGGTCGGCCCGTCCCCGGGGATTCCAACAGGCCATTGATGGCGGGATGCCGGTGTCTTTGCAGGAACATCAGCAGGGGCCGGGTGTAGCGGAGCCCGGTGCCCAGGGTGACATGACAAGGCTGGCTCCACCCGAGGGCCAGATCGCCCGCATCGAATCGCCCGGGGTTCCGGAACGGGGGACGTTGGTCAGGATCGTAGAACACGCTGGCCGGGGCCTCGCCTTCCTCCCGTAAAAGGGCCCGATAGACCTCCCACCACCCCTTGCTCTCCCCTTCCTTCCAGCGAGTGTCATGGTCTTGGGCTTCGTCCGCTACCAGGGCATCGAATAGGGGCCAGACCTTTCTGGCCTCGGGGTCGTCCAGCAGGGAACGAATCCGGTCCGGAAGTTTCTCTTCGTAGAAGTCGCGCAAGACATCGATCCCACCTTCCTCGGGAGGTGTCATTTTCCCTCCCGCGGCCGCCAGCTCGAGAAACAACTTCTCCCAGCCCACAACCCGGACCGAGCCGGTCTCGAGTCGCCTCATCGCGATCAACCTCCGGACCTGTTCCGTCAGGGCCAGATTGTAGACCAAAAACAGGACCTCCTTTCCTTGGCCGGCATAGCGCGCTGCCTGCTCGATGGCATACCAGGTTTTCCCGCATCCGGGGCCACCCCGGACGAGGAGCTGCCGGTTGTCCTGGAGACGTTCCAGAAGCTCGAAGCGCCCGCGGAACTGACGACGGAAAAGGTCCTCGGTGTGGTCGACAAAGACATCCGACGAACACTCCCCGACCGACACCCCGACGCAGGCCAGAAGTTCGTCGCGGGTCTGGTTGGAAACCGGGAAGCGGACTCTGTCGCCCAGCAAGCGAAGCCAAACCCGGCGCAACCAATCCTCAAGGTCATCTCCGAAGACCAGAAGGGAGCGTAGAATCCCCTGAACGCTTTCCTGTTCCACCGGGGCCTCTTCCCCGGGAACACAAAGCGCCTTGGCAATCCAGATCCGGATTCCTTTCTCCTTCACCTTCCGGACCACGGCGTTCCATTCGTCCATGAGTTGGTTGATGGGGTTGTCAATTTCGCGCTCCCATTGACCCGAGCTGCTGAACCATCGTGGCAGGGTGTTCTTAACCTCCAAAACCAGGGCTCCTCCCGCCGGCCCGATGACGAGAAAGTCCGCCTCCCGTTCGACCTTTTTGCGGTCGGTGTAGTAGAAGCCCCACACCACCGTCCACTGGTCGTCGAGCGACCGCAGGAACTCCGCGACCCGGATCTCCGCCGGATGGGAATGCTCCTGGGGTCGTTGGATAAACCACTGCGCCATCATTCCGTTCTATCGTGTCAGGAAGACCCGGGCAACCCCGGTCAGCGGCGCCGAAGAAATTAATTAAGTTTTCCAAAACGGTTTCCAAAACGGTTGCCAAAATTTGGCAATTTTGCCGGATTTGGGCGGAATTCGGCGGACCCCGCCGGAATGAGGGTTTTTTACCTCGTAAGCCTGAAACCTTTATTCTACAAGGGGTTCAGCATGAAATAAATGGTGCGGGATGACGGACTCGAACCGCCGACCCACTCGGTGTAAACGAGTTGCTCTACCAACTGAGCTAATCCCGCAAGTTGCGTCGCTGCGGGCGCAGGATAGGCTGACTTAGGCATGGCGATCAAGCGATTTGCAAGCTTGTGCCGGGAGGCCTTCGGTGATTCTTTGCAGCCAGATGCATCTGAGGTTTACCGACGAGGAACTGGCGACGCTCGTGGAGATGGTCAGTCTGGCTACCGAAATGGCCAACATGAACCCGAACGACGAGGGAAACGCCGGATTTGCACGCTTCGAAAATCTTGAGAACAAGGTGCTCGAGGCCGCCAAGAATACCGGGTTGGCGGAAATCATTGAATATGACGTCGATCGTGGGAAAAATCGGGTGACCGAGAAGTTTCAGGAAAGTTCCTTTTTTCAGCAGTGTTTCGACGAATTTCGCAACGCGGTATTTTGGGAGGAGCTGATGGTGCGGCTGGCTGACCGGGACCTTAGTCGCGAATTGGGCGAGGCGACCTACCTTGCGATGGACGATGAGGAACGTCGGAAGCGGCTGGAGCCCATCGAGAAGAACTACTGGGCCAAGTTCCAGCGCGAGGGGATGACTCCGCTCTTCTGGATTGATCACAACGAGGATGCCTGAGGATTTGCGATCATGATTTCGCGGCGAAAAATCGTCTATCCGCTCTCGGATTCACTGCGCAATTACCTGTCGCACTACGGTCGTCTCTCGGAAGTGCCTTTGGTTTACGACGAACTCCTGCGTTTCACCGGGTCGATCCCCTACGAAAACCCGGCGGGCGAAGAAACGCTCTGGCTTGAGGTGATGTATCCGCCGGAGGTGATGGAGGAGCTGCGCCCCAAGCTCACCCGGATCTACGCCATGTTGAAGATCGGGGGAGACCTCAGTCTCGCCGAGCACCTCACCGTCGATCGCATCGACTTCGGGGAGTTTGGTAACTCGCGCCCTTTCCGCATCCGCATCACCAACCTCTTCAACGGTAATTCGGACTACTACTACGTCAAGCACGCCGATGCCTCCCGCCTTTTCGGTCTTGAGCTAGAGCACATCCTCTCGCCCAACCGTATCAACTACCTGGTCAACGGTAACACCCTGATCGAGGAACACATCGCGGGTTTGCCGGGCGACGTTTTCATCCGCGACTACCTTCCCGACCCCCACCTCAATCATGTGCGGTTGGCCAAGGAGTTTGTAAAATTCGGCGAGCGATGTTTCGTCAAGCTGCTCGGCGACATGCGCACGGTCAACTACGTGGTCGACATCACGCCCGACTTCGAGGAGGTGCAGTATCGCGTGAGGCCCATCGACTTCGACCAGCAGTCCTACGAGGGTAACATCTCGATCTACCGTCCTCACCTTTTCCCGGATAATCGTCCGGTCGAGGACTTGGTGCGGGCGCATTTGAACAACCAGACGATCATGCAATATCGAGCCGAGGAGCACCTGCAGATGTCGCGTCGGGCCAAGGTCGAGCGAAACCGGCTCAAGGCGGTGTTGACGGTGATGAACCGGACGCAGGTGTCCCCGCACTCACACGTGGTGGCCTTGCGTGAGGCGCTGGTGGAGCGCTACGGATCGCATTCCTTCGAAGAATGCGAATCGATGGGGGCGCTCACTGCGGTGCACCTGCAAAAGGTGCTGGGGCTCACTCCACCCAGACGCTGACGTAACAATCTTTTTCCCCGACCTTTTCCGGATCGGCCATCCAGGTCAGGCGAAAGGAGTTGTAGAGGGGTGCCTTTTGTTCGATGTCGAGTCGGCCGGTCTTTTCGCCCCCGTTTTCGAGCATGAGGGAGAGTCCGAGAAGGGCCTGCGACTGCACCTCGACTTCGCTGGCGCCCTCGGCGAGATAATCCTCCGAGGTCAGGTTTTCTTCCACCTCGTGGAATCTCACCCGCACGCTCTTGCCGTCCTTGAGCCGAGTGGCCTTGACGTAGTCCTTGCCGACCTTCTTTTTCAAATCGCGCTCGTCCGGGGCTTCGTCGAATCGATACAGCCGGGGGAGGGCAAACTCGACTCCGACCCGGACCTCATTATCGTTTGGCTTCTCGAGGATCTTTGGCTTGATGCTGACTTTGCCGCGGGACACCACGTTGGTCCATTCGACCTTGGTGCCCCCGGTGACGGTGCTGGTAAAAACGACCGGCTTCTCGGCGTTGAGTCCTTTCTCATTTTCGCTGGCGAGTCCGCCTTCCTCGAGCAACTGACGGCGCACCCAGCGACCATCGATTTTCTCTTCGATGAGATAATGGACTTTGATTTTCTTGGTGGCATATCGTTTTCCACCTTTCCGCGGACAGAGCGAGGCCTCGCCGTCGGCACCGATTCCGAAGTCGCAGTCCCGACCTTCCCATCCCACAAAATAACCCAACCAGTCGGTCTCGTCGCTCATCACCGGCAGCTTGGCCGAGGTGAGCAGGGAAAAAGCAAGCGAGAGAATGATGACCATTTTCATTCTCAAAGGGGTAATCTGAAATGGGCCGAGCGTAAAGGTCCCATGACCCGAAATTGTCGGAAAGCTCGAAGGGCTGGCGCTGTTAAAAGAAAACGCGGAGTCCCGTGAGGAACTCCGCGCCTTGAAAAATCAGGGAGAGGGTCGGACTACTTGGCAGCGGCGTAAAGCTCGGCCACCACATCCCAGTTCACCACATTCCAGAAGGCCGCGATGTAATCGGGACGGCGATTCTGGTAGTGCAGGTAGTAGGCGTGCTCCCAGACGTCGAGCCCAAGAATGGGGGTGCAACCACACAGGCCGGCAGATTCACCCATGAGCGGGTTGTCCTGATTCGGAGTGGAGCAAACGCCGAGGGTGCCGTCTTGTTTGACCCCGAGCCATGCCCAGCCCGATCCAAAGCGGGTGGCGCCGGCCTTGGCGAATTCCTCCTTGAAGGCATCAAAGGATCCGAAAGCGGCGTCGATGGCGGCTGCGAGTTCGCCGGAGGGTTCGGAGGCACCGCCGGGTGCGATCACTTTCCAGAACAAGCTGTGATTGTAGTGGCCGCCACCGTTATTACGCAGGGGGATGATGTCGGCGATTTTGCCCTGCAATTCCTCGAGAGAAAGCTCCGCAAGCTCGGGATGGCTTTCGAGGGTCGCATTCAGGTTGGTCACGTAGGCATTGTGGTGCTTGCCGTGGTGGATTTCCATGGTGGCCTTGTCGATGTAGGGCTCAAGGGCATCGTGAGGGTATCCAAGTTCGGGGAGAGTATGGGGCATGATCGAATATGATTTGATTTCAGTGAGCGGGAGTCTCAGACTCTGAGGACTGGCCCGGGAAGAGCTTTGCACCATCTCGGGCAACCGCAAGAAACAACCTGGTCTCATGTTAGAAATTTTGAACAACCCTGCCTTTTACCCCGCGCTCTTCGGATTTCTGGGGGGATTTTTTCTCGTCTGGCTCATCTTTTCGGTTCGTCTCCGCTTTCTCCGGGAAGCGTCACGCGCCTCGCAAAGGGCCTCCGCCGACAAGTTGGCCACGGCAGCTTCCCACAAGTCGGCCCTCGAAACCGAAATTGCGACTCTGCGGATGAACGAAGCCCGCCTCCTCAAACACCAAGGCGAGCTCGAGGGGCGTGGCAAGAGTGAAGAGCAACGCACCCGCGATTTCGCCCACCTGATCGAAGCAATTCAGGAAAATCTGGAGACTGCCCTGCAGGCCCGGGAGCAGACCCTGCTCGATGCGATTTCCGGCCTCTCCAGCGCACACCCGCCCGTTCCCGTGGTGGTGCCTGAGCCTAGCCCGCCGTCCGGCCCGGGCCCGGTGGGTGTCGAGGATTCCGATTTCGTGCCTCTCGAAAACCTTCCAAGGGAGGCCGAAGAAGAGGAAGAAGAGGAAAACACTTCAAGCGTTGGGGTGGATTTCGATCAACCAGCTGCCAAGGCGGAGTTGGCCGCCAATGCCTTTCGCGAAGCCCTGAAAAAGGAAGTGCCGTGAAGTCGGCCCTCATTACCGGAGCCTCCTCGGGGATCGGACGGGCCATCGCGGTGGCTCTGGTCCGCGAAGGGTTTGAGGTCACCGGACTCTGCCGGTCGGTCCAAGACCTGCCCGAGGGAGTCGCGCCCCTTCGCTGCGATCTGCTCCAAGTCGGGGAGATCGAGGCAGCCTTTGCCGGTCTTGCCTCGCTCGACATTCTGGTCAACTCCGCCGGTCTGGCTTACCTTGCGCGCCTGAGCGACGGTGATCCCGCGCAGTGGGAGGAGATGTGGCGGGTCAACGTGCATGCCCTCGCCCTATGCTCCCGCCTCGCCTTGCCTCTTTTTCCGGAATCGGGAGGGCACATTCTCAATCTCTCTTCGATGTCCGGACACCGGGTGCCACCGACGGGCGGCTTCTATGCGGCTACGAAGTTTGCCGTACGTTCGGTCTCGGAAGCGCTGCGGTCGGAGTTGAAGGCCACCGGCAACCGCACCCGGGTTTCCTGTCTCTCTCCGGGCTTTGTCGACACCCCCCTGCTTGAAAAATACTTCGACGGGCGGGAGGAGGAGCTGGCGCAGACTCGCTCAACGATGCAGATGCTCACCCCCGAAACGATCGCTGAAACCGCGCTGCATTTGCTCAAGGCCCCGGCGGGGGTTGAGATCAACGATGTCTTGATGCGGAGCAACCAGCAGGCGATCTGACCGGCTTGTCATTCTTCCTCGTCCACGGCACCGGACACCGGCCGGGCCTCGTCCGCTTCGGGATCGGGTCCCTCACTCTTGCTTGCGGCCAGCTGCGGTTCATCGGCCAGCGGAACCCCCGACCTCTCTGATTCCTCCTTCCCGTCCTTGCCTTCGCTCGGCGGGTTCGGGTTCGGCTTGGACGGTTCTGATTTTGCTGTCGGGGCTGGGCTCTTCTCCGGCTTCTTGGCGAGGTGCACGGTGGTATCGGAGAGCAGGATGATGTGCCCCTCTCCCAGCAACCACTGAAAATCCTGGAGCCAGTCGTGCTTTTGCTCGGCCGTCACTTCGGCAGGCATGACCGCTTCCCAAAATTCCTTCAAGGCCACCCCCGAGTGCTTGGTGAGATGGTCGATGATGGCCCGGGGCCTTTCCGCCAACTGGGTGTCCGTGGGGACGGCGTGGGGACGGGAGGGGCCGACCTTGAGCTTCTTGTTCCATTTGAAAACGGCAACGTGGCGGCCTGAAAGCTGGCGGCAGACCACCGGCATCAAGTGAGCGGGGTAGCGTTTCTCTTCCGCTACCGTCCGCTTGAGCAGGGTCAGCAAACCGGGAGAGAGGAGATTGCCCCGGATATCGCCCATGACCCATGCCCGATCCGTTTCCTCGAAAACGGCGTCGTAATGGTTCTCGGCAAAATGACGCTCCACCGCCCGCAGGTCATCGAAGAGTTCGGCTGGTTGAGGAGCTTCCTCCTCCGTTCCAGCCTCATCGGCGTCCGGGCTTTCGTCCGGTGTTTCATCCTCTCCGCTTGATTTTTCCTCGATCGTCTCCGGCTCCTCGCCTTCCGATTCCGGTTCGGCTTCCGCCCCTTCCTTGGAGTCCTCCGCTGTTTCCTCGGTCCCGGCGGGTGTTTCACCGGGTGCACTTCCTTCAGATTCGGCGGGCGCTGCTACTGCGGAGGTCGTTTCTTCCTCCTTGCTTTCGGCGGCCTCTTCGCTTTCGGCAGCGTTCTCCTCCGGCTCTTCCTTTGGTGCGGCCACCTTCCATTTGGTGACGGTCTTCATGCTTTCGAGCCAAGCCTCCACGGCCTCCTCGCCATGTTCCACCTGCACCTTGGCCTTGTAGGCTTCCAAGGGAAGGTGGGAAAAACGCTCGCGATGCAGGGCCGTGAGCCGTTCCTGGTAGCCGTGGTAATTCGGCGGCCCGAGAAGTTCGTTGCTCAGGCCACATCGGGCCACCGAGGAAAAATTCCCCTTCGGTGCCTCGCCCTCGACCTGCACTTCTTCGTAAAACTTCGTCAGCCACTCTGCGCGCCAAAGCTGACGAAGTGCCTCGTCACGGCCCAGCCAGATCGATTGATCCTCCCGACAGCGGATCAAGGGCTTCCCTGCGGATTCGAAGGTCACCCGGAAGCGGTCCCGGCTTTGCAAGAGCACCTTGGCGAGATCAAAGACCGAGAAAGTCTGTCCGGACTCGATCACCCGCTTGGCCAGGAGATCGAGGCTTTCCTCGGCCGGCATGAGCTTCACCGAGACACCTTCTGGCGGTTCCACTTCCTCTCTCCGTGGACGTCGTTCGTCATCGCGACGACCACGTCCGCCCTTCTTGTAACCCCGGGGGCCGCCCCCGCGCTGTTGCTCACCACGGCCACCGCCGCGTCGGTCATCGCGTTCCCTTCCACCGCCTCGCCGGTCATCCCGGTCACCGCGGTCCTTGAACTTTTTGAGGCTCTTCGATTCAGAGGGATCCCGTGCCCAAGCCGGCCCGAAATTCAAACCAGACAGATCAAGGGAGCCTTCAATACCGGATTGGGATGCCTTTTCGTCGCTCATGAGTCAGGGCAAAAGTGAAGCACACCGACCTCAGCTTAGAAAGCATCCATCGCTGGTTTTTTCATCGTTTCGGGAGTCTTGTTTCCAGCGATCAAAACCCGGCCACTTCCGGGATGCGGAGGGACCCACCACCTGGCCCAACCACCTTGCAAGGCAATCGCTCGAAAAACCTGACCGACGTGCGCAACTTCGCACCCCGGATCACTCCCCCCGATCGACCTGCCGAATGACCCGGAGAAAAGGCTCGAGATATTTTTCGGCCTTGGCTTCTCCCACCCCTTTCACCAGCAGGCCGGCCTCCATCGTGGTGGGGCGCAGGCGGGCCAGGTGCTCCAGGGTCTCATTGGAAAAAATGACGTAAGCAGGCACTTGGGCCGCCTTCGCCAAACGAATGCGCACGTCTTTGAGTCGGTCGTAGAGACGCGCGTCAAACCCTAGGTCCTCCAGCGCCACGGCGTCGGAACGTCTCCCGCCGCCTTCCGATGGCCACTCGAGGGCGTAGCTGGTCTTGCCCTTCATGACCTGTTCCCCGCGCGGGGTCAGAGTGACGAGGGGAAACTCGCCCATCTGGGTCACGATCAGGCCACCGGCGTTCAGACTTCTCGCCAAGGCATTGAGGTAAGCGGTTCCCTCATTCCTGAGAAGACCGTATGTTTTGAGCTCGTGCAGGCGGGCCCGCAGGACCTCCTGAGATTTGCTGCCCACCAGCATTTGGATGATGCGGCCTCTTCCGAAAATGCCTTCCCACCCAGTGGCGGTACGACGCGACATCCGGGCTACTCCGCTGAGAAACTTTCGCACGATGAGGTCCTCACCGTCGGTGGGGGCCCGCCGTTCGCTGCTGTCCTCACCCCGGCAGACGTCACAACACCCGCAGACCGGAGCGTCGATCTCGCCGAAGTATTCCAAAATCCACTGTTGTCGGCAGGTGTTGGCGTAGCAAAGCTGCACCATTTTCTCGAGCTTTTCGCGGTCCCGTCGCTCCTTTTCCTCGAGAGCCGCTTCGTCGAGCTTGAGATCGGTCGCCGCCACTTCCGGTTGCAGGAGCCGGGTCCCCTTGGCCCGCGAGCCGGGGATTTCGAAACGCTCGATCCAGCGACCTCGGGCCAAGGCACTCAGCGAGGCCCCTACCGCCATGGCGTTCTTGGCTCCGATTCCTTCCTTGATCTCGTCCAACGTCCGATGAGTCTCGTAGTTTTCATCAGCTTCTCCGAGGAGGTATCGGTAGACATCCCGAATCATGCCTGCACCGGGGTTCACTCCGTCGATAAAGAACTCCTGGGTCCGGGTATCGGCGTAGTTGAAAAGGAGCTCGCAGACCGAGGACTCACCGTCCCGCCCGGCCCGCCCGGCCTCTTGGTAGTAGGCCTCGACGCTCCCGGGAATCTCAAAGTGAACCACGAA
>JALQTQ010000270.1 GCA_023263995.1 Akkermansiaceae bacterium
CCAGTGCTGCAAGAAGTGCCTGCCCTCAATTTGGCGCAGTGAATTCCCCCTCGCGGTCAAGCTCGAGGCCACCGCCCACCTCACCGCCAACTTCGCTTACCTCGCCCTGATTGCCCTTTGCTTCCTCATTTTCCCACGGAACGAATGGGGCCCCGACTTCGGCTACTGGGGTAACCTCCTTATCAACCTGCCCATCTTCTTTTTCTCCTCGGTCTCCATCCTCTTTTTCTACGCCGCCGCCCAAAAGGCCCTCAACCCCAAGACTTGGCTACGCGAAATCTGCTACCTGCCGCTCCTCCTCGCCCTCGGGATCGGCATGGCCGTCAACAACGCCAAGGCCGTGATCGAAGCAATCGTGGGACACGAATCCGGCTTCGTCCGCACCCCAAAATACGGGATCGAGGGACGGCAGAAAATGGAAATCAAAAAAAGCCGCTACAAGGCCCTCAAGAGCCTCACCCCGATGGTGGAGCTTCTTTTCGCCTTCTTCTTCCTCTTCGTTGTCCTCGACGCCGCCTTCTCAGGAAACTGGCCCGCGGCCATCTTGCTGCTTCCCTTCCCCGTCGGGTTCTTTTACACCTCGATCAATTCGATGGGCCAGATTGCCGGGGTGCTCCAACTCCTCCCTTTCCATTCCAAAAGCAGATAGTCCTGCCCCGCTTTGAATCACGCCATGCCATCCCTTCGCCCGGTTGCCCTTCTGGTCCTCGCCGCCCTTCCGCTGCTCTTCACCAGCTGCGCACCCACGATCGATCGCAGCAATCAGATGGTGGTAAGCGTCCGCGACCAAAAGCTCCTCCTCGTTCGCGAAGGCAGACCGGTGAAAGCCTACCCCGTTTCCACCTCCATGTTCGGCTTGGGAAGCGAGCGTGGCAGCAATCACACCCCGCTTGGTAAACACGTCATTGCCAAGAAAATCGGCGCCGGCGCGCCCGAAGGAATGGTCTTCAAAAGCCGCCGGAGCACCGGACACATCATCAGACCGAATACCGCCGGCCGTGACCCCATCGTGACCCGCATCCTCTGGCTCAGCGGGGAAGAAAGCCACAACCGCAACACTTTCAGTCGCTGTGTCTACATCCACGGCACCCCGGCCGAACACAAGATTGGCCGACCCGCCTCCTACGGCTGCATCCGCATGACATCGAAAGATATTGTCGACCTCTACGAGCGCGTGGGAGTCGGCACCGACGTCAAAATCATCCGCGGCTCACTCAATACCACCTCCGAAGGAAGAACCTACTACGCCCGCTTGAGTGATCGTCTCCGGCCCAACGCGATGCGCTGGTAGTCTCTGTCCTCTCAGTCCGTGCTCGATCACCTCAAGCCCGAACACCTCCGGGAACTATCGCCCCGGGAACGCGTCATCTTCCTGAAGGAACGTCTCGCCACTTGGCGACATAGCCTCCACCAACGACACCTCTCCGGCGAACCCGGCCTCGCCCACGCTTGCGCCATTTCGGAAGGGATCGACCAGCTTGTCCGGGCCACCTATCGATCTCTCCTCAAGCCCGACGAGACTCTTCCCACCCTCGCCATCCTGGCCAGCGGTGGATACGGCCGCGGACAAATGAACCCAGGATCCGATCTCGACCTCCTCTTTTTGACCAGCAGCCCGGCAACCCGCATCCCGGCCCGCCTTGCCGAGGTCATCCGGGAAATGCAAAATCTTATTTGGGATCTCGGTTTCAAGTTCCTCCCCTCCACCCGCTCGATTGCGGAATGCCTCACCGAAGCCAAGCGCGAACCCCAGACCCGCACCGCCCTCTTCGACGCCCGCCTGATCATCGGCTCCGCGGAACTCTTCACAAAATTCCGCACCCGCTTCCGTAAAAGCTGTATCGAGCGCGACAAAGTCACCTTTTTCGAGGAACGAAGCCGCGACATCCAAACCCGCCACTCCAAGTGGTCCCACACTGTCTTCTTGCAGGAACCCAACATCAAGGAAAGCCCCGGCACCCTCCGCGATTACCACAACCTCGAATGGATCATCGATGCCGAAGCCGGCACCCGCTCGCTCACCGAGCTGGTTTCCCAACGCATCCTGACCCGGCTGGCCCGACGGGAACTCAAGGACGCCTTCAACTTTCTCCACCGCGTGCGCAACGCCCTGCACTACCACGACAAGGGCAACGACATCCTGACCCTGCGCTACCAGGGACTCCTCGCCAACGAGTTCGGCTACCCCGACAAATCCATCCTCCGTCGGATCGAAGCCTTCATGCGGGACTACTACACCCACGCCCGCAACGTCCACAACCACACCCGCTCGGTCTTCGAGATCTTCGAACTCAAACATTCCCTCCCCCTGAGCTACGGACTCCGCTCCCGCCTCACCTTCGGTCTCATCAAGAAAAAGCACCAGACCCTCGACAACTACCTCATCCGCGACGACCGCCTTTTCGCCCGACGCAAAACCGTCTTCGAGGAGAATCCCAACCGACTCCTGACCGTCTTCGCCGAATGTCAAAAATACGGTGTCAGCCCTGCCCCTTCTGTCCGCAAGCTCATCAAGGGCAGCTGGGATGCCATCGACAGCGCCTTCCGCCGACGGGCTGAAAACCGTGAAACCTTCCGGCGTCTTCTCGAGAAAAAGGGACAGGTCGCCCGCATCCTACGACTCATGCACCGCTCCGGGGTGCTGGGACGCTTCCTCCCGGAATTCGGTGCCCTCGACTGCCTCGTCCAACACGAGTTCTTCCACCGCTACACCGCCGACGAGCACACCCTCCGCTGCCTCGATGAACTGGACAAACTTTTTGACGACACCAATCCACGTCACGACGTTTACCGCAAGCTCTTTCTCGAACACCCCGACCCCTATGCCCTTTACGTGGCCTTGATCCTGCACGACACCGGGCGCGCCGAGAACGTCCGCGAGCACATCGACGGCTCGGCCATACTCGCGGCCCGACTCTGCAAACGACTGCAAATCACCGGCGGACGACGGGCCCTCATCATGTTTTTGGTCGACCACCATCTCACCCTCTGGCGCTTTGCCACCAAGAAAAACATCGAGGACCCCGAGGTCATCAGCGAGTTTGCGGGCCTGATGAAGGACCGTCACCGCCTCGACGCCCTCCTCCTCTTCACCTACGCCGACTCCAACGGCACCAACGAACAGGCCTGGTCGCCATGGAAAGAAACCCTCATCCTGCAACTCTACCGCAACACCCGCGAATTCCTCCTCGAAGGACTCACCGCCAATTCGGCCGAAATCGAGGAGGAAGTGCAGGAATCCCTCATCGACATCAAGGCACGGTTGAATGAAAAATACCACGAGGTTTTCGACGAACACGCGCGCCTCATGCCCAAGCGCTATTTCCGCTACCGCAGCAGGAAGAGTATTTCCAAACACATCACCGCCCTGTGGCGATACCTTGACCTCCGCGAACGAAAGCCCAACTCCTGCTTCGAATGTGCCGTCGAGTGGATCAGCTACGCCAAGTTCGGCTACAGCGAACTCATCATCGCCAGCCAAGACTCCGACCGTTTCCTCGAAAAAATTTGCTGCGCCCTCGCCAGCCACCACCTGAACATCCTTGCCGCCGACATCTACACTAGGCCCGACGGCATCACTCTGGACCTTTTCCGCATCTGCGATGATGACTTCAAGGCCGTTGACGATCCCGCGACCCAGAAGAAGATTGTCCAGACCCTCTACGACATCCACCACGAGGAAACCTACGACCCTTCAAAATACCTCCGCAAAAAGCAGAACTTCCTCAAACCGGAAACCGAGCAGGTGGTCCACATCCCGGTGCGGGCCCGCGTCACGAACGACGCCGACCCCCACTTCACCGTCATCGAACTCCAGGCCCTCGACCGCATCGCCCTCCTCCACGATGTCCTCCACACCGTGAACGATCATGGCCTGACCACGGTCCACGCCCGCATCTGCACCGAGAAGGGAGCCGCCCTGGATTCCATCTACGTGAAAACCAAGGAAGAGAGCAAACTCAGCGACCCGAAAGTCATCGCCGCCCTCGAAAAAGACCTGAAAACCTTGCTCGATTGACAGTCGAGGGAGCCACCCCAAACAAAGTGAGACGAGCTTAATGGTAAGCGTCGGAAACACGTCCCCCGGTGAGATCTGGCGTTGGTCCGGACCGGGCATCATGTTCCGCGAATGCCGACGCCCAAGCGCCCAAAACCATGGTCCCTCGACGAAGCCCTCTTCGTCGAGGTCGAGATCGCCCATCCCCGCAAACACCAGATGCACCTCTTCTTCCAAAACGGAACTCGCCTGGTCATCACCAACGACTCCCAACTCCCGCTGGCCGCCGAACTGATCATTTCCAAATTCGCCAACCACCTTCCCATCCACCGGCAACAGCATATCTTCCAGCGCCTCGGCCTGCACGATCCACGAGACACCCTCAACCACTGGACCCTCGAAAGCCTCGAACTTCTGCGTCCCATCGCCGAAGCCATCCGCCACGACTACCTCAGCAAGACCTACCTGCAAGTCGACGAAACCCCGATCAAACAACTCCCGGAAAAACCCGCACCAGCTACGTCTGGGCCTTCAACGACCCTTGTCCTGACGGCAGCGTCAGCTTCCGTTGGCTAAAACGGTCGGGGGCGGACCAACCTCAATCAAGCCCTCGGCGACTTTTGCGGCACCTGGACGGACTGCCTTCAGACCAATGACTACCAGGCCTACACCTCCTACCAACGGGA
>JALQTQ010000271.1 GCA_023263995.1 Akkermansiaceae bacterium
GGTGTCGGGCAGTTCTTTCTGAAGCGCCTCCCAATAGGCTGCATCGAGTTCCGGGTTGTAGAGCTCCCCACCTTCGGCGGAGTAACTTGAGACTCCCTTCAGGGGCATGAGGAAGAGGGTGTCCTTGGTGGAGTGGGCGAGTTTTTCTCCGATGACTTTGGCGACCCGGGCTTGTTCCTCGGCATTGAGGCGGGGCACGAAGACATACGGGGAGTGCCAAGTGACTTGGTGATTTTCCCAGCCGGCTGGGATCTTGTTGGGCTCGTTGACCAGGATGCCGAGGTGTTCCGAGCCTCCCGGAACGATGACCTGAGGAAGTCCAAGTTTCCCGGCCACGGTGAGTCGTTCGGGACCACCAGCGCGGAGCACATCCCAGACCCCGTCGGCAATTTCACCGAGAGCGTAGTCGAAGACGGCATTGATGATGCCCTCCTTCATCATCTGTTCCATGGCATCGCCGCCGGCTCCGATGGCGTGGAAGGTGATGACCTCGTAACCGGCCTCCTCAAAGAGCTTGATGGCATACATCGCGCCCTGGGTGAGGACGCCGAGGTTGGACATGCCGATGACTCCCTTGGCCTCACTTTTGGTGATGCACGGTTCCGACTGGGCCATGCCCCAAGCGGCCGCCGCAGCATTGGCGAGGATCTTGCGGGAAAAGACATTGAGACCCAGGATGTCGGAGACCGCAAACATCATCGTAATGTCCTTGATCCCAACGAACGGGGAAGTGTCGCCCGAGGCTGCGGTCGAGAGCATGACTTTCGGAAAGCCGTAGGGTAGGGATTGTAAGATGGGAGCGCATGTGGAGGTGCCTTGGGTGCCGCCAAGGGAGACTGCGGCGTCGATTTTTCCGGACTCTTGGAGTTCCTTGAGGACCTTGGTGGCTCCGGACACAATGAAGGGGTTGGCTTGTTCCCGATTGGGTTTGACGAGGAGTTCCTCGAGACTGCCACCGCCAGCCGCGATGACCTCTTGCTTGGTGACGTCGGGTGCGAGGCTGGAGTCCCCCACGAGCGAGAGATCAATGAGGAGGGCCTTGCCGCCGAGCGATTCAATTTCGGAGCGCATGAAATCGGCCTCAGCAGCCTTGGTATCGAGGGTGGCGAGAATAGCGACAGTTTTCATGGGCGAGATGTTACAGGATCAGACGTCGAGAGTCCGGGAAAAAATGGCGGGACGGTTGGCTCGGCTAGACGAGCATGAGTGCGGGGTTTTCGAGAAGGCGTTTGATTTCACCCAAGAATTTGGCCCCAACCGCACCGTCGACCACGCGGTGGTCGCAACTGACCCCGAGGTTCATGCGAAGACCGGGGACCACCGCGCCGTCTTTCACCACCGGCTTCTCGATGATCCCCCCGACGCTCAGGATCGCCGCTTGCGGTGGATTGATGATGGCGTCGAAGGATTCCACGCCCCAGGCTCCGAGGTTGGAGATGGTCACGGTTCCCCCATCGAATTCATTGGGAAGGAGCTTGTTGTCGCGGGCCCGCACTGCCATCTCCTTGATCTCCTTCGAGATGGCGAGGAGGGATTTGTCCTGGGCGTTTTTGACGACCGGGGTGACGAGGCCGTCATCGACCGCGATGGCCACCGAGACGCCGACCTTGGCGAACTGCACGATGTGGTCGCCGTTGAAGGAGGCATTGACCTCGGGAACGGCGAGGCAGGCGTTGATCAGGGCTTTCACCACGAAATCGTTGACGGAATACTTGTTACCGTGGGTGGCTTCGGCCTGAGCGTTGACCTGCTTGCGGAGAGCCATCAGGGGGGCGGCGTCGACTTCGACGTGGAGATAGAAGTGCGGAATCGTGACTTTGGAAGTCAGAAGACGTTCTGCGATGATCTTGCGCATGTTGGAGAGCTCGATGCGTTGATCGTCCGCACTGGCCACTGGTGAAATCGCTGCCGGTGCGGGCTTGGCAGCCGGTGCACTGGCTGCCGGTGCGGGCTTCGTCGTAGGAGGAGCGGTTTCGATCGGAGCAGAAGCAGCGGCCAAGACATCGACCTTCACGATGCGTCCCCCCGGACCGGTGCCGGTAACTTTGGAGAGGTCGACTCCTTCGGCCTCGGCGATCTTCTTGGCGAGAGGGGAAGCCTTGAGGCGGGTGCCCGCGGACGTCGGAGGGTCCAGGGGGGCGGCCGTTGGTACCTCGGTTTCCTTAGCCTGCGCCTTTTGCACGGTGGCGGCGGCGGACTCGAGGGCCTTGGAGATACCCGGGGGGGTGGAATCGGAAGCCTTGGGTGCGGGGACCGTCGATGCAGCGTTGGGGCTGCTGTCCTCGGTCTCGCCATCCTCCAACAGCACTGCGATCACGGAGCCCACGGGAGCCTTGCCTCCCTCAGGAACGGAAATCTGTGATAGGGTCCCCTCATCGAATGCTTCCATTTCCATGGTGGCCTTGTCGGTTTCGATTTCGGCAATGATGTCTCCGATTTCGATCTCCTCCCCCTCCTTCTTGAGCCATCGAACGACCGTTCCTTCGGTCATGGTGTCAGAGAGCTTGGGCATTTCAATGTTGATGGGCATGGTGATGAAGAAGTTGAGTCAGAAGAGAGAACCCTGCCAAACGAAGAAGTCCCTGCCGGGTTGCGGCGGAGAGATAGCAGAGCGCGCTTGATTATTAAAAGACAAATCGGCTCATCTGCAAGGGCGAGGGCGGCTCGACCCGGACAGAGTCCGGTGGTTCTAGCTCACAGCGGCAAAGTTCTTGCGAGCCAGTCGCCTCATCAGATCGCGTGCTTCGATAAAGCCCTGCTCAGTCAGGCAAAAGGTCTTGTGAGCGTGACGACTTTCCCCGGAGACAAATTCCAGCAATCCCTTCTTCTCGAGGCCTTCCACCGTGCTGGTGGTGTTGGAAGGCTTCCGCCCGAAACTATCGAGGCTGACATTCAGGGATCGGGTGTCGAGGGACTCCACGTTTTCACGGTGTTTCAGAAAGCTCCCTAGGAGGACGCATTCAGGGCCGCTAAGGTCGAGATCCTCGTGGTCAAGATAACGACGCACCTCGCGTAGTTCGTCGGCGGCAACCTGATCCTGCCTGATGCCAATCCTCTCCGTGCCGCCTTCCACTGTTTCCTTTGTTTCCACCACCTTTTGAACGACCTCGAGCGCAGCACGGGCTCCTTCAAGCTCAAGAGACCAGACTAACTCCGCGATTTTTTTTAGGACCGACGAGTCGCTCATGCGCTGGAATTAGCAAAAATCCGGTCTTCTGGCAAGTTGTTTCGGATATTCAAAATAAAAAACCAACGAAATCTAGGGGAAAACTCTAAAAAACTCGACCTTAAAAAGCTTTTTGCTAAATTTATCGGCGTCGAAACAATCTGTCATCGTCAGAAGAGGCCCATGAAAGCAACAAGACTGCCCCAAAATTTCTACGAAGTGGATCAAGCTCTTGCCAAATTAGTGAATCGAAAAGATTTGCAGGGATGTGTTGTCCAAAAGGAAGAGGCGTCTTGGGCGGATGAGCTCAAAAAAGCTTTTGCGGGGTGTTTTGCGGCATCGGAGGTGAGTGATTGCGACCTGAGGGACGAATTTTCCGCTAAAAAAATTGAAACGGTGGTGGTCCGTTGTCGCGAATTGCTGAGCAGACGGGCCGTAACAGGGGAGTGCTGGGTGGAAATGAGCGATTTTCTCGAAAATGAGATCTGGGAATTGACTCGGTTGAAAGAGGATCTGGCGCAGGCTGAGAAGGAGGTGAGGATGGTTCGGATGAAATTCGCGGAAGCTTCTTCGCCGCTGAGCGGGGAAGTGAGTGAAAAACGAGTGATGGCCTGTGCCATGCTCCTCGCGGAAAAAGAAATGCGTCGCGATCATTTTCAGGAAAGGGTCTCGACCATCATCGATGGCTTCGTGTGGCGGATTCTGGACGGAGTGCCGAACGAATCGGGTGGCGAGGTGCTCGAACTGAGGTTGCGCGGGGTTTTCGGAGCCTTGTGATTATTGAACGGAGAGGGGAGCGCGTCCGGGCCCTGCCGACCTGAAGTTCCGTGCCCGGTCGTCGCTGGGATGGCACGCTTTCGAAGTGCCGGAGATTGGATGAGAAATCTTCATGCGCAGTGGGAAAATGTTGACGATTCTGCGAGGACTTCAGCATTGCGCATCGGGTGATGGGGGAATAACCGAGGATCGTGTCTGCGAAGAAAAAAGCGGCCAAGAAGGCGGCTACCCCAGAGAAAGTCACGGCCCCCAAAAAGGTGGTGAAGAAAGCGTCGAAAAGAGCTGCCAAGAAGGTTCCGAAAAAAGCGGTTCGGAAGGTGAGCAAGAAGGTCGCGGTGACCCGCAAAGCGACGCCCGCTCCCACCTCTGAGGAAATCGGGAAAGCGGCTTATCTCCTTTTCCTGAGGCGGCGGGAATCGGGTGCTCCGGGCACGGCCGAAGGCGACTGGTTGGAAGCGGAGCGCTTGCTGTCCATGTGACTTTTTCCGTTGGGTCGAAGAGTTCCCCCGGAGCGGTCTGATCCCGTTGCCATGGCTCTCTCCTGCGGGGCGAAACTTCACCTGCGTTCCCGGGTCGAAGTCTCCGTGGGATCTTTGATCGAAGCGACCCCACTCTCGGTCGGGTTTTGCTTGGGGGAATCTTTCGGCTGTCGTAGGCTGCCGGGCGAGATGAAGAGGTGGTTT
>JALQTQ010000272.1 GCA_023263995.1 Akkermansiaceae bacterium
CGCGGGATGGCGGGTCGGGCCACCCTGCCCGATGAAGGTGCCGTCCGACTGCTGGACGAAGACCCGCCCGATGACCGGCTTCCCCGTTTTGCCGTAGGCCTCATCAGGCCGGTCGGCAAAGCTTCCCACAAAAAGGTCAAGATCGCCGTCGCCATCGAGGTCGCCCCAGGCCGCCCCGTGCCCCATGAGGTCAACCAAAGGATGCCGCAATCCAGCCTCGTCAGTCCGATCGCTAAATCGGATCTCACCGCCCGCGAAACCAGCCAAACCGCAAAGCGGCAAAAAGAGCCTCCAAATTCTCATCAAGAATATTTAGTGGATCGGGAGGAACTTGGCAAACATCCGTCAAACCCCGGTCAGTCCACCACGATTTCCCGAGGATTCCAGGTCACCTTGGGATAACGAAGGTCCAACTTGTCGAGCGCATGAGTCACGATCTGGGCCACCGCCATGTCGCGATACCACTTGTAGTCTGCTGGAATGAGGAACCACGGAGCCGCCTCGGTGCTCGTACGTGCAAAGACATCCTGATAAGCGACTTGGAATTCGTCCCACCGCGCCCGGTCGGCCAGGTCATCCGGGAAAAACTTCCAGTGCTTCTCGGGGCGGTCGAGCCGCGACTGCAATCGCCGCTTTTGTTCGTCCTTGGAAATGTGCAGAAAAAACTTCAGGATCGTGGTCCCCTCATCGACCAGCATTTGCTCGAAATCGATGATATGCTTGTAGCGCTTCTCCCAGACTTCCTGCGGCGCAAGATTTTTGACGCGCACGGCAATAATATCCTCATAGTGGCTTCGATTGAAGACGGCGATCTCACCTTTGGCTGGGACCACCTGATGGATTCGCCACAAAAAATCATGGGCCAACTCGCGGGTCGAGGGAGCCTTGAAGGGGGTCACCTTCACTCCCTGAGGATCGACCCGTGAAAACAACTTACGGACACAGCCGTCCTTACCCCCGGTATCCATCGCTTGCATCACCAAGAGCAGTTTGCGTCTACCCTCGGCAAAGAGAACCCGTTGCTGATCCGAGAGTTTGTCCCGCAACTGATGGAAAATCGGCAAGGCCTCCTCCTCCGGCTTTCCCAGAATGCCGAGGGTGGTCGTCGAAATCTCATCCAACACCACCGACTCCCCAGGCCTGACCCGGCACTTCTCCGTGAAAACCTCGCCCAGCATGCCGCCAGCATTCCCAGCCCTCGCCCGGAGGCAAGGAAAAGGTCACAATTTCCCGATTGCTCCCGCCCCCGGCTTGGGACTCAATGAGGCCGTCGCTCATGACCGCCTCCCACCCCACCTCTTACCGCGCCGCCGTCCACATCGGAGCCAGTCATGCCTCAATGATCATCCTGGCGATTGCGGAGGACGGCACGGAGGAACGTATCGACTTCCTCGAAAAAAACATTCCGCTCGGACGCGATATCTTTGGTCACGGCAGCGTCCTGCCCTCGACCATCGAACAGGCCGTCACCGTCATCCACGGCTTCAAAGCGGTGCTCGCCGAACTCGGTCTCTCCGAGATCCCGGTACGGGCCGTCACCACCAACACCCTCGAAGAGGCCAAAAACGCCGAGTCCTTCCTCAACCGACTCCAGATCGCCTGCCAGTGGCGCTTCGAATTGCTCGACGATGGCGAAATGACCCGCCTCGTTTTCCTGAAGACCCGACGACGCCTCCGCGATACGCCCTCGATGCAGGATCGCAACACCCTCGTGGCCCACGTGGGCCCCGGCAATGCCCGCCTCATCCTCTCCAAGAAAGGCCGCATCGTCGGCTACCAATCCTACCGCCTCGGCACCCATCGGTGCTGGGAGCGACTGCAGTCCCCCAACCTTACCGGCGAACCAATCATCCAGCTGATTCGCGAACAAATCACGGGGATGATCGCACAAATCCAATACGACTTCCGCGACGAACAAATCGAGGACCTCGTCATGATCGGGACCGAGATCCAGAAGCTGGCCTCTTTTCTCTCCAAACCGGCCCGAACCAAGTCCCGCTATCATACCCTCCGCCAGCTCACCTCCGATCTCGCGGCCCTCACCGAGCCCGATCGGGTCAAAAAATATCGACTCGACTACCAGACGGCCGGCAGCGTCCTTCCCGCCCTCGTCATCAATGTGGCCATCGCGGAATCGTTTTCGCTCGATTCCCTCCGGGTCTCCCACTCCGATTACGAGGAAGGCCTCCTGACCGACCTGGCCCACCCCGATGCGGCCCAGGACGAGGTCAAATCCCAACTTCTCCACTCCGCCAAGCTGACCGCCAAAAAATTCGGCTGCGACATCCGGCATATCCGCCACGTGGCCCATCTCAGCGGTCGCCTTTTTGAGGACACCCGTCCGCTCCACCAACTCGACGAACACGACGCCCTACTCCTCGAGGTCGCCGCAATCCTCCACGAGGTCGGCAACCACATCTCTCCCAAGTCCCACGAACTGCATGGACTTTACATCATCCGGCACTCCGAGATCTTTGGGCTCAGCGACGCCGACCGCCTCCTCGTGGCCCTCGTGACCCGCTACCACCGTAAGAACACCCCTGAGCTTTCCCACTCTGATTACCGGCAACTCAGCCCCAAAGATCGCCTCCGCGTGGCCAAGCTCTCCGCTCTTCTGCGGGTCTCCGATGCCCTCGAGCGCACCCACTCGCAACGCATCACCGATTTCACCACCACCCTTTCCGACGACCGGGTCACTCTGCACCTCAAGGGCGTCGTCGATGCCTCCGCCGAACGTCTGGCCCTGCCTACCAAGGCCGACCTCTTTCACCAGCTTTTCGGACGCCGAATCATCTTGCAGGAAAATCCCTGAACACCCGCCCCCGCCGATTTGCCGAATCCGTGATTCCCTCCCAACTCTCATGAAGCCCCCCTATCTCAACCGCGAACTTTCCTGGCTCGAATTCAACCAACGAGTCCTCAACGAAGCCCTGCGGACCGACCTCCCCATTCTTGACCGGATCAAATTCCTCGCCATTACCGGTTCCAATCTCGATGAGTTTTTTCAGGTCCGGGTTGGCGGGCTCCATGCCCTCCACGCCTCTGCCCCGGCCTTGCGTGACCTCTCGGGGCTCGATGTCGGGGAGCAACTGACCGCCATCGAAAAACGAGTCCGACGTTTCATGAAAGACCAGGAACGTCTTTTTCAAAAGGAACTCCTCCCCGCTCTGGCGAAGGAGGGCCTGCCCCTTCACCGGATCCAAAACCTTGAAAACGATCAGGTCGCCTCTCTCTCTCTCCACTTCGACACTCAGATTTCCCCCCTTCTTTCCCCCCTCGTTCTCACCCCGACCAATGCCCGACAGATCATTCCCTCGCTCAATGTTTGCCTCGCCCTCTCAGTCCTCGACCCGGCCACCGAGGAAAAAAGGATCGTGATCATCCCGATGCCGACCTCGGTGCCCCGGACCATTCTGGTCAACGAAGGTGGCTTCGTCCTCCTCGAGGATCTCGTGGCCCGCTTCTGCTCCTCGCTCTTTCCCGGCGAGGAGATCACCGCGCACACGACCTTCCGCCTCACCCGCAACACCGACATCCCGGCCAACGAGGACGAAGCCCACGACTTTGCCGAAGAGATCAACGACGTGATCACCGCCCGCGGCCAATCCTTCCCGGTGCGACTGCAGACCTCGCAGGACAACGAACTGACCCAGCAGCTCCTCGAACTCCTCGAACTCGACCTCTCGATGATTTTCCTCACCCAACAAGCACCTCTCGCCCTCGCCGAGCTCTTTTCCCTCGCCCTCGCCGATGGCTTCAACCACCTCCGTAGCGCCCCCGTCTCGGGAGCAGAATCACCCAAGATCGACCCGTCGAAAAGCATCTTTGAAACGCTCGACAAAGAACGGGACATCATCGTGGCCCACCCTTACCAGTCCTACCGACCGGTGGTGCGCTTTGTCGAGGAGGCCGCCCGCGACCCACAGGTTCTCGCCATCAAGCAAACCCTCTATCGCACCGCCAAAAACTCGGAAATTGTCGACGCCCTCATCCACGCTGCCAAAGCCGGGAAGCAGGTGACCGCGCTGGTCGAACTCAAGGCTCGCTTCGATGAAGCCCACAACCTGGAACGGGCCGAAGAACTCCGACGCGCCGGAGCCCAGGTCCTCTACGGAGTGAAAGGGTTGAAAACCCACGCCAAGGTCACCCTCGTCATTCGCAGGGTGGAGGGCAGCCTGAAGCGTTACGTCCACCTCGGCACCGGCAACTACAACGAAATGACCGCCCGGTTCTACACCGATATCTCCTACCTCACTTGCCGCCCCGAATACGGAAGCGATGCCTCCCTCTTTTTCAACGCCGTCACCGGCCGCACCAAGCTCGAGCACTTCCGCACCCTCGTGCCCGCCCCCACCCAGATGAAGAGCACCCTCCTCAGCCTCATCGAGGAGGAAACTGCCCGCGCCCTCGAGGGCGAGGAAGCCCGCATCATGGCCAAGATGAACTCCCTTCAGGACCAAGACATGATCGACGCGCTCTACGCTGCCTCGCGAGCCGGTGTGAAGATCCTCCTCAATGTCCGCGGCATCTGCTGCCTCAAACCGGGCGAACGCAAGGAAGCCAAAAACATCCGCGTGGTCTCGATCATCGACCAGCAACTCGAACACATGCGAATCTTCT
>JALQTQ010000273.1 GCA_023263995.1 Akkermansiaceae bacterium
AGACGGGCCTGCGTCCCCACCGTGGAATCGCCGATCTCGCCGGACAATTCTTGTTTAGTCACCAAAGCAGCCACCGAATCAAGCACGACGACATCGATAGCGTTGGACCGCACCAAAGTCTCCACGATCTGGAGGGCCTCCTCTCCCGACGAGGGTTGGGACACGAGGAGGTCGTCGAGATTCACCCCGAGACGTCGCGCATACTGAGGGTCGAGCGCGTGTTCGACATCGATAAATGCCGCAAGCCCCCCGGCTTTTTGGGCCTGCGCAATCGCGGTCAGGGTCAAAGTCGTTTTCCCGGAGGATTCCGGCCCGAAGATTTCCACGATACGGCCGCGCGGAAAGCCGCCCACCCCGAGCGCACGATCGATGACGAGATTGCCGGTGGGGATGGCCTCAACATCCATGCGTCGGTCGTCTCCCAATCGCATGATGGCAGCCTCACCAAAATCTTTCTGAATCTGGGTGATGGCGAGATCGAGATTCTTTTTGCGGGCCGCAGCCAGCTTGTCGTCCCCGGCAGGCGCGGCACCGGCGGGAGCTTTATCTTTCTTTTCGGACATGGACGCAGTCTTAGTGATGGTGGAACTCATGGCAATCTTGGGTATTGGCTAACTGATGGAATGGTAATCATGAGAACACTGTTCAGAAAAGCAAAAAGTGTTCAAATGAGTTTTTTCTTTTTTCAGGACTCCGAGACGCTTTTCATTTTGGCTCTTTCCCCTTTCGTTCCTATCTCTAGGCTGGAACCCGAAATGAACGATCACGGTTTGAAAGGACACACCGCCCTCATTACTGGCAGCAGCAAGGGATTGGGGGTCGGAATTGCACACTCGCTTGCCGCCGCCGGAGCCAAGGTGGTGATCAATGCCTACCATGATATTACACGGGGCGAGCAGGTGGCCGCTGCCATCCGGGCTAAGGGTGGGGAGGCCGTGGCCATTCGCGCCGACGTTTCCGATGAGAACGAGATCAAGTCCCTCTTCGAGCAAGCCAGAAATGAACTGGGACCCGTGGATATTCTCGTTCCTAATGCCACCCCGGCCCAACCCCAAAAGCCGATCGAGGAATACGACGAAGGTTTCTACCGGAGTATGTTGGACTTTTTTGTCATCAGCCCGTTTCTCCTGACCCAGGCCGCTCTACCCGCAATGAAGGCCCAGGGTTGGGGGCGCATCATCAACGTCACCTCCGAGGTCTATGCCGCATCGGTTCCCAATTTTTCAGCCTACGTCGCGGCCAAAGGCGGACAGATCGGGTGGTCGCGATCGATGGCCCGCGAACTTGCGCCCTTCGGGATCACGGTCAACATGGTGGCTCCGGGCTGGATCCCGGTGGAGCGTCATATCGACGATCCACAGGAGGACAAGGACGCCTACTTGTCCCAAATTCCGGCCGGACGCTGGGGCACACCAGAGGACGTCGGGAACGCCGTGGCTTTCTTTGCTAGCGAGGCCTCGGGCTTCATCACCGGCCAAACGCTCCACGTGAATGGGGGCACGACGCCCTGGTGAAGATCGGGGTCTTCCCACCTCTTTGACCACTCCGGAGAAAAAGCGAAAATTTTGGTCATCTTTCGGATGGTCCTGTTAAGTGAAGGGTGGATGGACGAATCTTCCGCCGACTTCACCCGCTTATGGACCACCGCCCTGCCCAAGGTTTCGGCCTTCGTCGGTTCGATGGTCTTTGAAGCCAGCGACCGGGAAGACGTTCTTCAGGATTGCGCGATGGCTGCGGTCACCTCCTTCGAGCGTTTTGACCCGTCACGTTCCTTCGCCGCCTGGGCTGTCGGAATTGCCCGAAACCAAGTCAGGCTCTATCCGAGGCGGAAGTCAGGTGACCCTATCCATCTCGATGATAGCGCCCTTGACCTTCTGGTCACCGCGTTTTCTCGATCACCGAAGAACAATGAAGACCAACTCGACAAGCTCGAGGACTGTGTGTCGTCTCTCAGGCGTCGCGCTCGCGAAATCTGTGAACTCCGGTATGTCCAGAATCTGAAACCCGCCGCGATTGGCGAACGCTTGGGCATTTCTCCCAACACGGTATCCAAAGCGCTCCAGCGCATACGCGAGGAGCTTCGCAGTTGTTTGAACACTCTTTCCGCCCCCCAGTGATGAAGCCCGAACTCGACGATTTGATCCATCGTTTTCTCGACGAATCCCTCGATTCCGCCGGACAGGCAACCCTCAACCAGCTTCTGCGGGAAGATCCGGTGGCCGCCGGGCGATTTGCCGATATCGCGCTCTTTCACGACACTCTTCGATCTGGCTTCCGGTCCGGTGCCCTCCCTTCTCGCCACACACACGCAACCCTAGCGGGGCCGGACCGGAAGACCTCAACTTCTCTGCACCGCAAGGCCGCCGTTCCATGGCTGTTGGCAATGGCTGCGGCCATGATGGTCGCCTTCATTTGGAAGCCCAAACCAACGCCTGCCTCCGGAACGGCCCGGATTGGGGAGGTGCGTGACCAAGGCTTTGCCGTCCTCAGCCATGGCGTCGACCCGGTCTGGACCGACAAGGTGCCTGCCGAGGGTGAGTTTTTGACGGCCGGAAAGCTCGAACTTGAATCAGGCCTGGTGCAAATCGAATTCCTGACAGGAGTTCTCGTGGTGATCGAAGGTGAGACCACCATCGAAATTGTCTCCGCCAATGAAATGCATCTTTTGCAGGGAAAACTCCGCGCTCACGTTCCCGCTCCAGCGATCGGTTTTCAAATTCACACACCCCAGGGAACCGTGGTGGATTTGGGAACAGAATTTGCGCTCAATCTCAACAATGACTCGGCTGAGCTCCACGTGATAGACGGCGAAGTCGAGTGGCACGGAAGATCACAGCCAGAGATTCTTCTCACCACAGGCAAGGGCCTCCTCTTTTCGGAAAACACCGCCCGGGCCATCCACGCCAATCCCGACCTCTTCACCGATCCCTCCAAACTTTCACGGATGGTGACCAAACGGCAGAACGAACGATTCGGGCAGTGGCTCGTTCATTCAAGAGCCCTCGCCAATCATCCCGATCTTCTGGCTTATTTCCCCTTGGAATCAATTGAACCCGGTACTCGCGAACTTCGAGTAAGGCAGGGCGGGATTCTTCCCGAAGCCATTGTCGGGGCCAAGATGGTCGCCGGGCGATGGCCTGGAAAAAAGGCCCTCGATTTTTCGCCCAATGGCTCAAGAGTCCGCACTTATATACCCGGGAAACATACTGGGATCACCTATTCAGTCTGGGCTAAGATCGATAGCCTCGACCGTCAATACAATGCCCTCTTCCTCACCGACAACTACGGATATGGCAAGCCCCATTGGCAACTCCTCGAAGACGGACGACTTTTCTTCTCAGTTGGGATTGGAAAAGGAAAGTTTCACCATATCTTTCATTCCCCAGCCGTTTGGAATCACTCAAAAACAGAGCAGTGGCTACACTTGGTGACAACCTACGATGTCGCCACCCGCACTTGCGTCCATTACCTGAACGGGGGAGAAATCAGTCGCGAAACCGCGCCACCAGAGAAAGGCGTCGACACCCTGACGATCGGCCATAGCCAGATTGGCAACTGGGGACTTCCCACCCGCGATGACCCGAGCTTTGCAGTGCGTAATCTCAATGGTCGGATGGATGAGTTCGCCGTCTTCAAATCCGTGTTGTCTCCGCAAGAGGTCAAGGAGCTCTACGAAAACGGCAAACCCTGACAACCGACACCAACCTTTATGCGATCATTTTTCATCCTTCTAGTTGCGGTCTCTCTAGCCGCGGCCCTGCCCCCGGAGGAACAGGCTACCCTGAAAGCGCTTCCCCTGCTTGCCGCGAAATGCGCAAGCTGTCATGGCGAGGGTCCTGAAGAAACAGAAGGAGGCTTGAACCTTCTCACCCGTGAGGGATTCCTGAAGGGGGGAGAGACCATCAAAAACCTCCTCGTCCCCGGGAAACCCACCGAGTCGTTTCTACTCAAGGTGATCCGGTGGGAGGATCCCGAATACGAGATGCCACCGAAGGAGAACGCCCGTCTTACCGACCAAGAGATCTCGGAAATCGAAACCTGGATTCAAAACGGAGCACCCTGGCCCGACCCTGCCCGGCGACAGGAGATCCTCTTTTCACAAAGGAAGAAGAAGATCACCGCAGAGGGAATCCTGATTGACACATCAGGAGGTCTCTCGGACAGCTGGACATTCCGTCGCTACCAAACGGACAAAGTCTGGGCCTTCCTCCCGCTCACCAAACCCGCCCTTCCTTCCATCGAGGGTAAGCCGATTGATCGATTCATTCGGGCAAAACAAGAGGAATTTCAGACCATCCCATCTCCGCCGGCTGACCTCCTGACCCTCATCCGGCGCGTTACCTTCGATTTGACCGGACTTCCACCCACTCCGGCGGAAGCCCGACAATTCATCGACGACGCCGCAAACGATTTTGACTCTGCCTACCAGACCATAGTCGACCGCCTTCTCGACTCCCCCCACTACGGCGAGCGATGGGCCCAGCATTGGCTCGACATCGTTCGCTATGCCCCATGCAAGACCGACGTCTCGCTCGACCCCGTTGAGGATGTTCCAAGCGAGCGCCTGATCTGCAGTCACAGTACCCGTAGGAGCCTCGATGTCCCACGATAGGGGGCG
>JALQTQ010000274.1 GCA_023263995.1 Akkermansiaceae bacterium
CAGCGCGAGCGACGTTCAAGTAGCGCAGGCAGAAATTGCTGAATTGGAACGACAACTTGTCGCCGAAGCTCGTCAGGCCGTCATCGAATACTTGTCATTGCTCCAACAGAGAAGGCTCAGAAGAGAGCAGATCAGGTTAGTTAAGGAGTTGGAGTCATCCCTCCGTAAAATTGCGGCGAAGGGCGAGATTTCGGCCCTCGATGTCGGCTTGGTGAAGCTCGAAACCCTGCAACTCACCACCGAACTCCGCCAATACGACGCGCAGGAGAAAGCTCTCAATGGCGTGATCAAACCTCTCCTCGGAATGGCTTTGGACAGTCCCGTAAGCATCGGCGGGGACCTAGAGCAAATGACCACCGAAGCACTTCCAACGGATCTCAATCGCCGTGGAGATATCAGAGCTGCAAAACACTCCATCATCGGGGCTGGCAAACAAGTCGAGTTGGAAAAAGCGAGAGTCTACGACGATATCCAAGTGGGAGTCTTTGCCACTGCCCAGCGAGTCGAAGATGCTCCGATAGGTCTGGAGAACGAGGGCGTCATCGGAGTTGGTGTGACCATACCGTTCCCCTGGTGGAATAAGAACGAAGGGAACATCACGGCAGCGGAAGCTCGCGCTAGTCGTAAAAAATCCGAACTCACAGCCTTGGAAAAAGCGGTCCTGCACAAAGCGAAAGCTGCACGCGAAGAAATGATCGAGTGGGCCGGACTGGTCCGTGAAATCGACAATACCCTCTTCCCGGCCGCCGCCGAACAACTAGACCTTGCACAGAAAACCTACGGGGAAGGACAGACCGATATCCAAACCGTTCTCCGCAGCCGTGAACAAAAAATCAGGCTCCAGACATCACGGATTACAGCCGTGGAAGCCTTCCACAAAGCCCGCGCCAACTACGAATCCCAGCTCGGTTACTAAAAACCTCACTCTTTAATACTCATGAAAATTTTTACCATCCACGCAATCTTGGCGTGTCTCGCGTTGCCCATTCTCGCCATCGATTCCGAGCGCGCTGCCAACACCATCATTCTCTCCGATCAGGGAGTAAAGAATCTCCGCCTTCAGACAGACGAAGCGACCGAGCGGAACTTCGAGGAAATCTTCTTTGCCATCGGGCGAATCGAAGCTCTCCCCGATTCCCGCTCCGTCATCAGTTCCCGCATTGCCGGGCGAATCACGGAAGTCAATGCCTTCGTCGGTGACCGCGTCCAGCGTGGCGATGTTCTGATCAAGGTTGAGAGTCGCCAGCCAGGCAATCCTCCGCCGGTCATTTCGCTGGAGGCAAAAAGCAGTGGTATGGTGCTGACCAGCCATGTGAATCTCGGAGAGCCTGTCGAGCCCGACAAGGAGATGCTCGATATTGTCGATCTGGGCAAGGTCTGGGCAGTCGCCAAAGTTCCCGAGGCTGAGGCCGGACAATTGAAGCCCGGAACCAAAGCCCGTGTCCGGGTGATTGCCGCCGGTGGCAAAACGATGGAGGGAACTTTGCTACGCTTCGGTGCGGAAGCGGATCGGAACTCCAACACCATCGATGCCATCTTTGAATTAGACAACCCAGACTTCATCATCCGTCCGGGAATGCGGGCGGAGTTTTCCATCATCACCAGCTCGCGTGAGGATGTCCTTTCCATTCCCCGCAACGCGGTCCAGGGAGACCCGACCAACCGGGTCGTCTTTGCCAAGGACTTCGATCTGGACAATGCCTTTATCAAATCTCCGGTCCAACTGGGTGCGAAGAACGATCTCTACATTGAGGTCGTTAGCGGACTTATCCCGGGCGATGAAGTCGTTACGAATGGTTCCTACGCTCTCAGCTTCGCCGGAGGTGGTGGCGGCCCATCGTTGAAAGAAGCGCTCGATGCCGCCCACGGCCATGAGCATGCCGAAGACGGCTCCGAACTGACAGACGAGGACAAAGCCAAAGCTCAATCGGGGGGTGATGACCACGGCGACGAGCACTCCGGAAAAGGTGGCTTCAGCATGCCTATTTTGATCTGGGCAGTTACCGCCACGATCCTTCTTCTCATTTCCTTTCAGGCCAATCTCCGCCGGAAGAAAACCTCCACCGTTGCCAACGCCTAAACTGCCATGCTGAATACTCTCATTCGCTTTTCCCTGGCACAGCGGGCCCTCGTTCTCGCGGTCGCCCTGGTGCTTCTCATTCTAGGAATCAAGAAAACCCTGGAACTCCCCGTCGAGGTCCTGCCGGACCTGACCAAGCCCACGGTCACCATCTTGATCGAAGCTCCCGGTTATGCCCCGGAGGAAGTCGAAACCCTCATCACCGTGCCCATGGAAGCTTCCCTCATGGGCGTGACCGGGGTGGACCGTCTGCGGACGATCAATGACATTTCCCTTTCCCTCATCATCGTGGAATTCGAATGGGGAACAGATATCTACAAGGCCCGTCAATTTGTTCAGGAACGCCTCACCGGCGCGGGAGAAGTCCTTCCAGAGGGAATCACTCCCTACATGACTCCGGTCAGTTCACTCATGGGCGATATCATGCTCATCGGACTGCGGGACCCTACCGGAAAGACTGACGTCAGGGACCTCCGCGTGACCGCCGATTGGGTCATCGCCCGCCGAATCCAATCGATCCCCGGGATCGCCGAAGTCCTCTCGATGGGAGGCGGGGTGAAGCAAGTGCAAGTCCAGCCCGACCCAAACCAAATGCTCTCTCTCGGTGTAAGCTTTGAAGAAATCCATGCCGCCGCCGAACGCTCCGTGAAAAACACCACCGGTGGATTTCTGACTGAACAGGATCAGGAGATCATGGTGCGAAATCTCGCCATGACCACCGACCTCGATGAGATCGCCAAGACCATTGTAAGATATAAGGACGACCGCGCCATCCGTCTTAAGGATGTCGCAAAGGTCGTCTGGGACATCGAACCCATGCGCGGTGACGCCGGAGTCGGAACCGCATCAGACACCCCAGATGAAAACGGGATGCTCGGGAACTCTGGCGTTGTCCTCAGTGTCCGAAAATCTCCCGGCTTCGATGCCATCAAGCTCACCGAGCAAGTCGAAGAGGCCATGGCCGAATTGGAAAAATCGCTACCGGAAGGAGCGGAAATGCTCACCATTTACCGCCAGCGGGACTTTATCGACCTCTCGATTGGAAATCTCGAAGAGGCCCTGCGCGACGGAGCCATCATGGTCTCCATTGTCCTCTTCCTCTTTCTCTTCAACTTCCGCGTCACGATCATCACCCTGACCGCGATTCCACTCTCCTTGGGGATCACCATTCTGGTCTTCGACCTAGCAGGAATGAGCGTGAATTCGATGACCCTTGGCGGACTTGCGGTGGCCATCGGCATGGTCGTCGATGATGCCATCGTCGATGTCGAAAATGTCTTCCGCCGCCTTCGTGAAAATGCCGCGCTCTCAGAGCCAAAGCCCAAGCTGGAAGTAATCGCGCTGGCCTCCGCCGAGGTCCGCTCATCCATTCTTTACGCCACTATCCTCATCATTCTTGTATTCCTTCCGCTCATCGCTCTGAGCGGCGTGGAAGGGCGGCTTTTTACTCCTATCGCAGTCGCCACTATGATCAGCATGGCCGTATCCTTCGTAGTGTCTCTTACCGTCATTCCGGTCCTAAGTTCGTATCTCTTGAATCCAAAGCCGGGGAAAGGTCATAATGACGGTTTCTTCGTGAGGATTTTGAAAAAAGTCTTCAGCGGCACCTTACTACGCTTTTCGCTCGCTCAACCACTTCTCCTCCTCGCACTCACCATCGGTTTGATTGTATTCTCGGGAATCACTTTCACCAAAATGGGGGGCAATTTCCTTCCCGCCTTCCGTGAACCCACCGCCGTGATCGCGACAACCATGGCTCCCGGCACTTCCCTAAAAACGACTCGGGATGTCTCACTCACTGCCCAAGATTTGCTCTTGAAAATCAAGGGTGTCGAAACGGTTGGCTTTCGTCTCGGACGGGCAGAACGTGGCGATCATGTCGTTCCTGTTTCTACTGTGGAATTTGAACTCGATTTCGATGAATTCGGTCAAGAGAACCGAGAACAAGTGATGGAGGAAGTTCGCGACACCATGCGCGCCATTCCCGGAACCTTCAGTGCCCTGAGCACGCCGCTTGCCGACCGGATCGGCCACATGCTCAGCGGAGTTTCGGCCAAGGTTGCAGTCAAAATTTACGGTCCGGACTTGGATGAGTTGCGCATCATCGGCGGTCGGATTGTCGATATCGCCCGAAATATCCCCGGCATGGAAGAGGCTCGCACCGAGCAACAGGGCTCGGTTCCCCAACTGCGGATCGAAATTGATCGCGACCGCGCCGCCGCCTATGGCGTCACGCCAGGCGAACTCAATGAGGAACTTTCCGATCTCATCGGGGGCGGATACGTCGCCGAGATTTATGAGAACCAGCGCGTCTATGATCTCGTGGTGCGACTCCCCACCGAGTGGCGCGAAGATCCGGAAAAGTTGCGGAACCTCTACATCGACACCCACGATGGGGGCCGCATTCCGCTGAAATACGTCGCCGAGATTCGCCAGGCTAACGGACCCAACACCATCCTGAGAGAAAATACCCAGCGTCGTTTTGTGGTTTCGATCAATCCCACCACTTCGGACCTCAATGCCG
>JALQTQ010000275.1:0-2848 GCA_023263995.1 Akkermansiaceae bacterium
GTCCCCCCCGTCCATTCCGGAAGCCTTTTCGGTCCCGATGACCCACCGTGAAGGGGGCAAACCACACAGACCCAAGCTCACGGCGGCCGAGAAAAAGGCTCTCGAAAACTTCCAGCGTCGTTCGCGATCCAGCGAGAAGCATCCATCACCCGGCTCCACCAAGTCACGGGTTTATCGCCATCTTTCCAGTCCCACCGCTGCCCGAGAAGCTTTGGTGCTCGCCGAGGTTCTCGGGCCGCCCAAGGCCTTCAAAGAGTCCCGATGACCACCGGGCAGGAGGAACCATTCCTCCGACCCGGCTTTCTTCGGTCACAAGGCTTTCTTGAATTCAAGAGCGCCGTCTCTGACTCCGACCTCCACGGTATTGCCTTCCACAAAGGCTCCCTCGAGCAATTGCAGACTGAGGGGATCCAGGAGGTGGTGCTGGATGGCTCGCTTGAGCGGCCTCGCCCCGTAGACCGGGTCGTATCCCTGGTTCCCGATGAAATCCACCGCGTCATCATCGAGTTTCAAATGAATCCCCTGCTTCTCCAGTCGCTTTTCCACTCGGTCAAGCTGAAGAGTGACAATGCCCGCCAGCTCGGAGCGGTCGAGGCGGTCGAAGATGACTGTTTCATCGATCCGGTTGAGGAACTCAGGCCGGAAGTGGTGGCGCAAGGCCTCGCGGACCTTGGCCTCCCGTTGTTCCGGGTTGGACTCGTCCATGATGTGTTGACTCCCGATGTTGGAAGTCATGATCAAGACGGTGTTCCGGAAATCGACCGTCCGTCCCTGGCCGTCGGTGATGCGACCATCGTCGAGCACCTGTAGCAGGACATTGAAGACATCCGGGTGGGCCTTTTCGACCTCATCGAAGAGAACGACCGAGTAAGGCTTCCGTCGGACATGCTCGCTGAGCTGGCCGCCCTGTTCGTAACCCACATAGCCCGGAGGGGCTCCGATGAGACGTGAGACCGCGTGTTTCTCCATGTATTCTGACATATCGATGCGGATCATCGCGCCCTCATCGTCAAAGAGGAACTCGGCCAGGGCCTTCGAAAGCTCGGTCTTGCCCACCCCGGTCGGCCCGAGGAAGAGGAAGGACCCGATGGGGCGGTTTTCGTCCTGTAGACCCGCGCGGGCCCGGCGGACGGCATTGGATACGGCATCGACCGCCTGACGCTGACCGATGACTCGGGCACCCAGACGTTTCTCCATCTGGACCAGCTTGGCGCGCTCCCCTTCTTGGAGTCGGCTCACCGGAATACCGGTCCAGGAAGCGACCACCTTGGCGACATCTTCCTCGGTCACCTCCTCGCGCAAGAGGCGAGAGGCATCCTGGTGGCTCTCAACGTCAGCCAGAGCTCGTTCGGCTTCGGGCAAGCGCCCGTAGTTAATTTCCGAGGCGCGACCGAGGTTGCCCAACCGCTGGGCCTGTTCGGCTTCGGTCCGAAGGGCGTCGATCTCCTCTTGGAGGGCACGGATCCGCTCAATTCCCTCCTTTTCCTTGCGCCACTGCGCCATCAGGCCGGTCGACTGCTCCTTCAGGTTGGCAATCTCCTCCTGCACCGTCCTGAGCCGCTTGCCCGAGGCTTCATCGGTTTCTTTTTCCAAGGCCTGACGCTCCATCTCAAGCTGCATGACTTGGCGTTCGATCTGGTCAATTTCGGTCGGCATGGAATCGAGCTCGATCTTGAGTCGGGAGGCTGCCTCGTCGATCAAGTCGACCGCCTTGTCAGGCAGGAAGCGGTCGGAAATATAGCGGTCGCTCAAGCTTGCGGCGGCCAAAATCGCGCCGTCTTTGATGCGCACCCCGTGGTGCACTTCGTAGCGGTCTTTCAAGCCCCGCAGAATGGCCACGGTGTCCTCGACACTGGGTTCTCCCACCTTGACCGGCTGGAAGCGACGTTCGAGCGCGGCATCTTTTTCGATATACTTGCGGTATTCATCGAGCGTGGTTGCTCCAATCGTGCGGAGTTCCCCTCGTGCCAGTTGGGGCTTGAGAAGGTTGGAAGCATCGACCGCCCCCTCGCTGGCCCCGGCCCCGACGATGGTGTGGAGTTCGTCGATGAAGAGAATGATCTCTCCTTCCGACTCGGTGACTTCCTTGAGAAAGGCCTTGAGCCGATCCTCGAATTCGCCGCGGTATTTGGCACCCGCGACCATGCTGCCGAGATCGACCGAGATGACGCGTTTGTTCTTCATGGAATCAGGGACATCGCCACTGACGATGCGTCGGGCCAGCCCCTCCACGATGGCGGTCTTTCCCACCCCCGGCTCCCCGATCAGGACGGGGTTGTTTTTGGTGCGGCGCGAGAGCACCTGGAGAACTCGACGGATCTCCTCGTCGCGCCCGATCACGGGATCGATCTTGCCCTGGCGGGCTTTGGCGGTGAGGTCTTGGCCGTATTTTTCGAGCGTCTGATATTTTCCTTCCGGATCCTCGTCGGTCACCTTTTGCGATCCGCGGATTTCCTTCAGCACTTTCTCCAGTGCCGCGCTGGTGAGTCCAGCCCCCTTGAGGAGCTTACCGGCCGGGGAATCATCGGCCAGCATGCCGAGCACGGTGTGCTCCACACTGAGAAAATCGTCTCCCATCTTTTCGCGGATCTGATCGGCATGATCGAGCACGCTGCGGAGGCCGTAGCTCATCTGGGGCTGGGATCCGGCACCCTGAATCCGAGGTTCGGAATCGAGGGCGGCAACTACCTCGGCCTTCAATTTCACGGAGTCGACCCCTGCCTTATCTAGGAGCGGAGTCATCAAGCCCCCTTCCTGTTGGAGCAAGGCCAAGAGGAGGTGGGTGCTCCGCAATTCGGGATGCGCCGACCTCAAGGCCAGTTGTTGGGAACTCTGCAGGGCCTCTTGT
>JALQTQ010000275.1:2858-4594 GCA_023263995.1 Akkermansiaceae bacterium
TCATCGGTTTTGGTTCGGAGATTCTTTCCGCTTCTACGACGATTCATAACACCTATTTGTTCACTAAAAAAGACCTTGATTTCACGATTTTGAAAAAAGCGGAAAAAAACCGTCATGCTTGCCTTCACAGATCTTTCCGTACATCGTCCCTCCCCGCGCGGGGTTCGCCGGAAATGATCATGGGAAAAACACTTTACGAGAAGGTATGGGATGCGCACGCCGTGGCCACCCTGGACGATGGACGGACGCAACTTTTCATCGGGACCCACCTCATCCATGAGGTGACCAGTCCCCAGGCCTTCGGGATGCTCCGGGAACTGGGCTTGAGCGTGAAGTATCCTTCTCGAACCTTCGCAACCATCGATCACATTGTTCCCACAATCAATCAGGATGCCCCGGCCGACCCGCTGGCCGCTGATATGATCGAGGCGATCCGTAAGAACTGCGACGATTTCGGGGTGACCTACTTTGATCTTAAGTCGGGCAAGCAGGGCATCGTGCACGTGGTCGGTCCGGAACAGGGCATCACCCAACCCGGTTCGACCATTGCCTGTGGTGATTCCCACACTGCGACCCACGGGGCCTTCGGGGCTATCGCCTTCGGCATCGGAACGACCCAAGTGCGTGACGTGCTGGCGACCCAGACGATGGCGATGGAGAAGCTCAAGGTCCGCAAGATCGAGGTCAACGGCACTCTCCGCCCTGGGGTTTACGCCAAGGACGTGACCCTCCACATTATCCGCCTTCTCGGGGCAAAGGGTGGGATCGGCTATGCCTACGAATATGCCGGCACGACCTTCGACCACTTCACGATGGAAGAGCGCATGACGGTCTGCAACATGGCGATCGAGGGCGGAGCTCGATGTGGTTACGTTAATCCAGACGAAACGACTTTCGAGTTTCTCAAGGGTCGTCCCTACAGTCCGACGGGTGACGCTTGGGAGAAGGCGGTCGCCGAATGGAAATCCTTTGCCAGCGATCCCGACGCGCGGTACGACGATGTCGTGGTAATCAAGGCGGAGGACATTGAGCCCACCGTGACCTGGGGCATCTCACCGGATCACGGCATCGGCATCGGTGAAAACATCCCCGACCCGGCTTCGGCGTCCGGAGAAGATCGCTCGGTTATTGAGGAGGCTCTCAGTTACATGAAGCTGCCCGCCGGGACTCCAATCAAGGGCATCCCCATTGATGTCGCCTTTATCGGCTCTTGCACCAACGGGCGTCTCTCCGATTTCCGGGAGGCGGCCCGCTTCTTACGCGGGCACAAGGTCGCCCCCAACGTCAAGGCTATCGCAGTTCCCGGCTCCCAAATCACCGCCATTCAGTGCGAGAAGGAAGGCATTGATAAAATTTTCGAAGAGGCCGGTTTTGAGTGGAGAGCTGCCGGATGTTCGATGTGTCTTGCGATGAATCCCGACAAGCTGGTCGGTGATCAAGTCTGCGCTTCATCCTCGAACCGCAACTTCAAGGGGCGGCAGGGCTCGCCGATCGGTCGCACCGTCCTCATGTCGCCGGTGATGGTGGCGGCGGCGGCGGTCGAAGGTAAGATCGCCGACGCCCGCGAAACCTTCCAAGTGGCCGATAGCTCGGCGGTGGCCTGAAGTTCCTTTTTCCTTCCGATGAAATCTCTCTTTCTCGTTCACCTGAGCCTCTTCCTACTGGCCGCGCTGGCATTCGCTCAGCAGGACGTAGGTCCGGCGGATCTCGGGAAGCTCAAGCACCAGAGGCACCCC